>DMCD01000197.1 GCA_003445895.1 Lachnoclostridium sp.
GCCTGGGTCTTTGACAATGAGATAGTGCGCACGGAGGGGACATTCGCCGACGGTGAGATCATCGCCGTGGAGGATTTTGACGGATATTTTATGGGCTGGGGGTTTTACAACAGCGCATCAAAGATCCGGATCCGGATGCTTGCCCGCCGCAGGGAAGAACCCATCGATGAAGGGTTTATCAGACAGCGGGTGAGAGATGCCTGGAATTACAGAAAGCAGGTCATCGACACCTCCTCCTGCCGGGTGATCTTCGGGGAGGCGGACTGGCTGCCCGGCCTGGTGGTGGATAAGTATGAGGATATCCTGGTGGTGGAATCTCTGGCGCTGGGCATCGACCGGCTGAAGCTTATGATTCTTGACGAACTGAAGGCAGCCCTGGCGGAAGACGGGATAAAGGTCCGGGGCATCTATGAGCGCTCGGAGGCGCCGGTCCGGAAGAAAGAGGGCATGCAGCCCCATAAAGGCTTTATCGGACCGGAGTTTGACCCGAATGTGGAGATCACAGAGAACGGCGTCCGCTATCTGGTCAATGTTGCCGAAGGCCAGAAGACCGGCTTTTTCCTGGATCAGAAGCTCAACCGTCTGGCCATGCAGAGACTCTGCCATGGAAAGCGGGTGCTGGACTGCTTTACCCATATGGGAACCTTTGCTCTGAATGCCGGCTATGCCGGAGCATCCGAGGTGACGGGACTGGATATCTCCTCCTACGCGGTGGAGCAGGCCCGGGCCAATGCGGTGCGCAATCACCTGGAGGACCGGGTGCACTTCCGGTGCGCGGATGTGCTGGATGAGCTGCCGAAGCTCAATGAGGCGGGAGAGAAGTACGATGTGGTGATTCTGGATCCGCCGGCATTTACCAAATCCAGGGAGGCCACGAAGAACGCCATCCGGGGCTACCGGGAGATTAATATCCGGGGACTCCGGCTTGTGGAGGACGGCGGATACTTTGCCTCCTGCTCCTGTTCCCACTTTATGACAGAGGAACTTCTGGCCAAGACCATCGCCGAGGCGGCCCGCACGGCCCACAAGCGCCTCCGGCAGGTGGAATTCCGGACCCAGGCACCGGATCATCCGATTCTCTGGGGAGCAGACGATTCCTATTATCTGAAGTTTTTCATATTCCAGGTGCGCGAGGAGCGCTGAATTTATGAAAGCCAGAATTACCGATATTCACTGCACCCAGTGCGGTGCGCCGGCAGCCTTTGATATCCGGCGGCAGCTATATCTCTGCAGCTACTGCGGCGGTACCGTGGAGCCGGGAGAGGCCGTCCGGGAAAAGGAAGGCTTCCGGAAGATGCAGGCCGACCGCATCCGGAACGAGGTGGCACAGTACAGTCTTGTGAAGACCTCCTGCAGCGGCTGCGGCGCCGAAGTGGTGCTGGAAGAGGGCGAGGCGCTGGGAAGCTGCGCCTTCTGCGGAAGAAGTCTGGTGCGGAGCAAATACCTGAAGTCAAGAGGCCTTCCGGAGTACATTATCCCCTTCCGTCTCACGGCGGAGGAGGCGAAGAAGGCCCTTTCTGCCTGGTGTGAAGAGAATGGGCAGAAAGCGGAGGCAAAGAGCCTTAAGCCTCTGATCGGGGAACTTGCGGGATACTATCTTCCCTATGAGCTGGTCCGGGGACCGGTGCATATGACAACCGTCAGAATGGACGGCGGCGGCAGGTATCCCTGCGAGGGATATCTGGATGATATCTTTGTCAATCGCTCAAAACAGCTGGACAACCTTCTTCTGGACGGCATGGAGCCCTTCGATACGGAGGATATGGCTGCCTTTGACTGCTCCATGATTGCCGGACAGCGGGTAAAAACTTCGGACCTGGACGATAAGGTCCTGGAAGGGCGCGTCCGGGAGGAGACGCAGGAATCCTATGCGCCGGCGGTCCGGAAGGTGCTGGAGACAAAGGCCGTGGATGTGCAGGCGGATGTGAAGAACACCCTGCGGCTTCCGGTGCTGCTGCCGGTGTATTACATCAGCAGGGGCAATGTGCTGGCGGCGGTGAACGGACAGACCGGTAAGGTCAGCGTCCGGGCGGAAAAGGAATCCCGCTATTTCTTCCTGCCCTGGTGGCTGAAGGGGATTCTCGCCACACTGGCCGCCAGCCTGCTCCTCTTCGGCGCCCTGCGCTTCTTCGGCATGGCCGCGGCAGAGAGTCTCCTGATCACAGGCATGCTGGCGCTGATCCTCCTCATAGTCATGCTGTGTCTCTACAGCGACACGACCAAAAACAAGTTTTCCGTGGTGGCCGGGCGTGAGATTTACACCTCCGGGAAGCAGACCTTCCGCCGGGTGGAGGGGCAGCTCGTGCAGAGCGAGGAGCTGCTCTCCCGGAAAACCATACCGCCGGTCTTTTTCCGGACCCTTGACGGAGAGCGCCGCCAGGTCCTGCTCCGCTTCACAACCCCGGGCCGGGTGCTGAAAATGGCGATCCTGTGCGTGACCGCCCTGTTCCTGCCGGTCATCATTGCCCTGCTTCTGAATGGCTTTCAGTTCTCAAAGCTCAACCTCGGCGGCTCCGCCGTCTGGTTCTGCATCGCGGTCCCGGTCGTTCCGATCTATCTAGTGAAGTTCGGAATCGTGGAGCTCTATGAGCGGCCGCTGATTTACACGGTTTCCGAGGACGGCCGGAAAAAGCGCTGGAAAGAGAAGGGGCCCTCCATCCTCAACGGGCCGAATCTCCGCGCGGTGCTGAAGGCCCTGATTGTGCCGCCGGTGAGCCTTGCGGTGTGGTTCGGCATCATCAGCTTCTTTGTCATGATCTACCTGACTGCAGGACTTGGAGAAGGATTATAAAATCATAGTAATTATAGCAATAAGGAGGTATCACCATGATTTATGATTACAGCGTCACCACCGGAAAGGGCGAAACCCTGAATCTCTCCGACTACAGGGGCAAGGTCATTATGGTCGTGAACACGGCAACCGGCTGCGGCTTTACGCCCCAGT
>DMCD01000084.1 GCA_003445895.1 Lachnoclostridium sp.
GTTATAAAAATGTTTAAAATCACAATCAAAATCTCATATGCTGTCTATAGAAAAATCCGCGGCACGTCTTGCGACGTGCCGCGGCACTGTAATTATGGGTGTCAGGTCAGACACAGGTTTTATTATTTTGCCTTGTGGCTCTTTGCGTGGTTCGGAGCAACCCACTTGCCGTCTTCCTTCTCCACCAGCTTACCTTCGCTGACGTACTGGTTCGGGCTGTAGATATCGTTGATGTTCCAGCAGCCCGGTGTCGGAACAACGATGTTCTCCATCGGAGCCTCTACCAGGTAGGGCTTGCCGGCCTTGTTCATCTCCACGGCCTTCTTCATAGCCGGAAGGAACTCTTCTGCGCTCTCTACGCGGACAGCGTCCACGCCGTAAGCTTTAGCTACGTCTGCCGGACCTCCAGCCCCACCACCACCTTCTACATGGTCCAGGGCGGTCTGGGCATCGCCATCCTGCCCTCGGAGGAGTTCCGTTCCCGCACCATCGAGGGTGTTACGGAAGTGCGGATTACGGACGAAATTATAAAAACCGTAGGCATCGCCTGGCGCAGGGACACCTCCTCGCCGATTGTTCACACGATTACCGATTTTGCCTCCCGCTGGAAACAGCCGGAATAAATGCAAAAAAGTACAGACCGCGGCGGTACGCATCTTTCGTCCGTCAATGGTCTGTACTCTTTTTTATGTTTTATTCTGTTATCTGTGCTGTCTGCGGAATTCTCCGCCTGCTCTGTTATTCTGCCTGAAGCACCGCTTCTTTTGCGCCGCTCTCGGCGTCTGCATTTTCCTGTGTCTCTTCTATGGGTTCTTCCATTCCCAGTCCTGTGGGCATCGCATCCGGATAGTTATAATCCTCCTGTCCGGAATCAATAAACTCCTCATCAAAGGATACCGGCGGAGGCACCGGGGAACCGTCTTCCATGGTCTCCGGAACCTGAACTTCCGGCTCTGTCTCATTGACAATGATTCCCTCGTTCTGCTGCGCCAGTGCATCATCCACGGGAAGGGTCGCCTGGCCGGCCGGGAACACATTCAGATAGGGCAGCGCCTCTGTCATAATCTTTGCAAAAATCCCGCTGGCGAAGGTGGAGTGGGCCTGCTCTTCTCCCGGAAGGTTCGGCGTATCGACTACTACATAGCAGACCACCTGCGGGTCAAATGCCGGCGCAAAGCCGATAAAGGACACCAGGTAGTTTTTCGCGGATCGGGGCTGCTTCTGCGCCGTTCCGGTCTTTCCGCCGATCTCATATCCGGGCACCTGCGCCGCACCGGCCGTTCCGCCCACGCCGGATACCGTCTGATAAAGGGCGTTCCGGATGAACGCGGAGGTATTCTCCGACACGGTCTCCCGGACCAGTCTCGCATCATTTTTCCGGATAACGGCACCCTGCTCATTCAGTACCTGCTTCATCACATGGGGCTGATAGTAGGAGCCGCCGTTGATCAGCGAGCAGAAGGCGGAAGCCATCTGGATCATCGTGCAGTTGTAGTTCTGGCCGAAGGAGTTGGTGGCAAGGGAGGCGGAATCCATGGAATCCGCGGTGTAGACCAGTCCCGAGGTGTCCGCCTCGCCGGGCAGGTCGATGCCGGTCTTCTCGCCGAACCCGAAGATTTTCTGATGTTTCAGGAACTTCTCCGCGCCCTGGGCTGCATTGATGTTCATCATAACCACGTTGCAAGACTTCATCAGTCCCTGGGTGACATCCAGGGGGCCGTGTCCGCTTCTTGCCACGCAGCGGATATCCCATCCGCCGATGTTCAGCTTTCCGCCGCACACATAGGACTCATATCCGCTGATGGTTCCCTCCTCCATGGCGCCTGCCACGGTAAAGGGCTTCTGGGGAGAACCGGGCTCATAGGTATCATTTACGCAGAAATTCCGCCACATGGCGTACCATGCCTCGGTCTTCGCGTTGGTGTCATCGGAAGCTTCCATCGCCGCGATGGCCTCCGGAGAATAATACATGGAAAGATCGTAAGGATCGTTCAGGTTAAACCGGGTGGTGGTATCCATGGCGAGGATCTCGCCGTTTCTCGGATCCATCACGATGCAGGCCGCGACCTTGCTTCCCACCGTCGCCTGCCACTCATTCAGATACCGCTCCACGATCTTCTGGACGTTGACATCGATGGTAAGCTGCACTGTGTTGCCGTTCACCGCCTGTTTTACCGTGCGTTCCGGGTTGTACTCATCATTGAGATATCCGAATTCCCGGCCGTTGACGCCGGTCAGATCATCATTGTAATACTGCTCGACGCCGCCCGATGCATTATTATCCCGCAGCGCAAAGCCGATGACATTGCAGGCCAGCTCGTTGTAGGGATAGAATCTCTTATATTCATCTTCAAACCAGACGCCGACGATGCGGTTTCGTCCGCCCTCTTCCACCGGGGCCTTGATATACTCATCATTCTTTTCCGACTGGTAGTTCTCGAAGGCATCCTTGACATCCGCCGACAGCTTCTTTTCATAAACCACATAGGAGCTGTTGGACTTCCGGTTGATCAGCTCCCGGAGCGCCTCCTTGTCGTAGCCGAAGCAGATGGACAGGGCGTCCAGAGTCGGCTCCAGATAGTTGTAGTCATCCTCCGTATTCAGAATCTGGCGGGGATCGAGGATCAGGTTGTAGACCTTCTGGCTGGTGGCGAGATATGTACCGTTGCGGTCAATGATGTTGCCCCGCTTGTAAGGAATCGTCCGGCTCTCATAGTCCTGGTGGCTCAAAACAATCTGGTTGTATTCCGCCCCCTGGTTCTTGATCTGAAAATACAGCACTCCCACAAGCGCAAGTAAAGCCAGCATTATAACCGTTACGGTCAATGCCAGCTTTTCCTGCATATATCTGCGGAACGTCTGCTTATTCTTAATGTTCCGGGATGTCTTCATTTTGTCTCACATACTCGCTTTCTGTCTTATCGTATAACAGTATCTGGCTCTGGTTCGCATAAACCATTCCCATCTCAGCTGTTGCAACATACTTAACATAATCCAGATCGACGTATGTGTCAATTCTTGTCTGCAGCTCATCGTTCTCTGCCTTGGTGTGCTCCAGCTGCAGCTCCAGCTTCTCAATGTGGTTCATTCTTGTGGTGATGGCCGACTGCATCTGAATGTAGTTCAGGCACAGAAACAGGGTAACCAGTCCGGCCGCCGCCAGGGCAAACACGTAGCCGAGATCCATGGACAGCGCTTTTTCCTGATTTCTGCGCACCGTATGACGGCGTTCCATTCTCTCCCGCCGTTTTTTCTGCTCTGCGATACGCTCCTCGCGCTGTACTGCGCGATAGGTATTTGCGTTAATCCTCCGGACAGTATTGCCGTCCACATAATAGGACGCACTGCCTGTGTAACGCTGCCTTGCTGTCATACTCATCCACCCCTTTAATACTGCCCTTTAATCCTGCTGCTCTGCTTTTTCAAACACCCTGAGTTTCGCACTCTTTGCTCTCGGATTCTCTTCTGTCTCTTTATCCGTCGGAAGAATCGGTTTTTTGGTCACCACCTGCCCCTTGCTCTTTCTGCCGCATACACAGACCGGAAACTCCGGCGGGCAGATGCATGGGTCCTGGCAGGTCCGGAAGACGTTCTTGACGATCCTATCCTCCAGAGAATGAAATGTGATGACCGAGAGCCGTCCTCCCGGATTCAGTAAATCTATCATCCGCTCCAGACTGTCCTCAAGAACCTCCAGTTCCCTGTTCAGTTCGATGCGGATGGCCTGAAAGGTCTGCTTGGCGGGATGTCCCTTCTTGGCACGAATCTTCGCCGGTATGGCCCCCTTAATCACCTCTGCCAGCTGAAGCGTCGTCTCTATGGGCTTCTCCTCCCGCGCCTGCACGATATGTTTTGCAATGTTCTTGGCAAACGGGTCTTCCCCGTAATCCCGAATCATCCGGTACAGCTCACTCTCGCTGTACCCGTTCACGATATCCGCGGCCGTTCTGTCATTTCTCCGGTCCATGCGCATATCGAGAGGTGCATCTTCCCGGTAGGAAAAACCCCGCTCCGCACTGTCAAACTGGAAGGAGGAAACTCCGAGATCCAGGTAAATGCCGTCGACCCGGGCGATTCCGAGGTTCTTAAGAACCTCTTCTATATTAACGTAATTGTCTCTGACGATAACAGCGCGGTCCCCGAACTCCTTCAGCCGCTCTGTCGCCGCAGCGATGGCGTCGGCGTCCTGGTCAATCCCGATAAGGCGTCCCTTCTCTCCCAGGCGCCTCAGAACCTCCGAAGCATGGCCTCCGCCGCCGAGAGTTCCATCGACATAGACGCCGTCTTCTCTGATATGAAGACTGTCTACGGTCTCTTCCAGCAGTACGGATTTATGACTGAATTCCACGTTCGCAGCTCCTTTGACTGATTAAATGTTGAAACCCTCCAGACTCATCGCGACTTCATCCATATCTTCATAGGTATTCAGCTCATTGTATCTGTCCGGATTCCAGATCTCCAGGTGGTTTCCTACACCTGCGAGAAGCACGTCCCTTGTAATGCCGGCAAACTCTCTCAGCTGCATCGGCAGGGTGATTCGTCCCTGTTTGTCAACGGTTACGTCGGATGCGCCCACCAGGAAAAACCTGGAAAGCTTCCGTGCCTGCGGGTTGCTGATGGGAAGTGCTCTGAGCTTTGCCTCGAAGAGATTCCACTCATCGGGTGCATACACAAACAGCTGGTGGTCGAGTCCCTTGGTGATGATAAAGTCATCCCCCATCTGCTCTCGGAACTTGGCCGGTATTATTATTCTTCCTTTTGCGTCGATCGTGTGATCGTACTGACCTAACATTCTAATACCGCCTGTTCTCCAACTGTTCGGGTTACCTGTTTCGATGAAAAGAGCCCATCAGAGACACTCTTTCGTCTGACGGGTACCATTTAAAACCATTTTCCACCACTTTCCACCACTCTGTACCATTATTCTATTACAGGCCACATGATTTCGCAAGGATTTTTAAAAAAAATCTGAGGAAAAAATAAACTGGAAATGCCGATTTCGAACATATATTCATATTTGTGTAAGCTTCTGTTCAGAATCTTCGATTTTCGATGCCGCGCAGGGGCCCGCCAGGCGGCGGGGCTCCTGGACAGCGCTGCGGCCGGCATGCGCCCGCGGCCGGGCAGGGAATATTGCGCACCAGAATACATTGTTTCAATATCTGGTGCGTTCATGCAAAACCCGGAAAAATTTTACGCTCCAAAAGTAAAGGCTTCCCTCTTCTGGTGCGTTCATGCACAGCTTTCTCCCCCTCCTAAACATGGATTTCAGAAAAAAAATATAAAAATGTCATTGCAGTACACACCAAATACGAACAGAGGAGTATTCTGATGTGAAAAATGCCTGCAGCTGCCCTGGCGGCAGCTCTGCGCGAACGCATCAAAACTCAATTATTCGGAAAATAGTATGTAAAATAAAATTGCCTATTGCACGAACGCACCAAACTGTAAGCGTCTTCATATATAGTGCGCAGTAAAGCAGAAGAAATAATCTTATATTTTTGTTATTATGATATAATATGATAATTCCACGTCAGGCCCTCTCTCCTGCCTCATCAGATACCAAAACAGGAAGCCTTCCCCACAGAAGGCTCCCTGTTTACAAAAAACATTCCTATTGTATTGTCTCTTCCCCACCCGGTTCACCCGGGACACAGAATTAGCTCATCAGTCGACTTCCGCGGCTCCGTCGTACATCTTCAGCGTCGTATTCTCCACATAGTCGCCCTTGACTGCTGCCCAGGCCTTAATGTGTTCCGACTGCAGATGGATCTGCTGGTCTTCTCTCGACTCCCAGAGTTCCGTCAGGAAGACGATATTTCTTCCATCCACCGGCAGGAAGTAGGTATAGTCATAATTGCCCTTCTCCTTCCGGGTCTTCTCCGCTACCTGAAGCTCCGAAAGCTTCTTCAGCAGCTCCTCTCTCTTTCCTTCTTTTACCTCAAAGGTTACGTGCAGTAAAAACATAAGATACCTCCTTGGGCTGATTTGTTTTATTTTTTTCAGTATAGCACTGCATAAAGGCATTGAAAATACCGCCTGATTGCATTAAGATTGGTTTGTATGTCACAACCTCCCCCGGTTATGTCCCGGAGAGGCAGAATGTATGAATCAGGAGATGAAACAAGAATGAAATTAGGTATCGTAGGGCTTCCCAACGTGGGAAAAAGTACCCTTTTTAATTCTCTGACCAAGGCAGGCGCAGAATCTGCCAACTACCCCTTCTGCACCATCGACCCGAACGTGGGCATCGTGGCGGTTCCCGATGAGCGTCTGACCCAGCTGGCCGACCTCTTCCAGTCCCAGAAGCTGACCCCGGCGGTCATCGAGTTCGTCGACATCGCCGGCCTCGTCAAGGGCGCTTCCAAGGGCGAAGGTCTGGGCAACCAGTTCCTGGCAAATATCCGCGAGTGCGACGCCATCGTTCATGTGGTCCGCTGCTTTGAGGACCCCAACGTCATTCACGTCGACGGCAGCGTAGACCCGCTCCGCGACATCGAGACCATCAATCTGGAGCTTGTTTTCGCCGATATGGAAGTTCTGGAGCGCCGCATCTCCAAGACCAAGCGTTCCGCCATGGCTGACAAATCCCTCGCCGGTGAGCTGCAGACCCTGCAGAACCTCTACACCCACCTGGAGAACGGCAATCTTGCCAAGAGCTACGAGCCGGAGAACGACGACGAGCGCGCCTTCATCAACACTCTGGATCTTCTGACCTGGAAGCCGGTTATCTTCGCCGCCAATGTGGCCGAGGACGACCTGGCTGACGACGGTGCTTCCAATGAGCACGTACAGGCCGTACGGAAATTCGCCGCAGAAAACGGCAGCGAAGTCTTCGTCATCAGCGCCCAAATCGAGCAGGAGATCGCCGAGCTGGACGATGAAGAAAAGAAAGAATTCCTGGCTGACCTGGGTGTCGAAGAATCCGGTCTCGACAAGCTCATCGCTGCCAGCTACAAGCTCTTAAACCTCATGAGCTTCCTCACCGCCGGCGAGAAAGAAACCCGCGCCTGGACCATCACCCGGGGAACCAAAGCTCCCCAGGCGGCCGGCAAGATCCACTCCGACTTCGAGCGGGGCTTCATCAAAGCCGAAGTCATCAACTGGAAAGACCTTCTTGAAAACAAAACCTACGCCGCCGCCAGAGAAAAAGGTCTCGTCCGCATGGAAGGCAAAGAAT
>DMCD01000123.1 GCA_003445895.1 Lachnoclostridium sp.
CCGCCTACCTCTTTTTTCAAACTTTTCTGCTCCTTTGTGGAGATGTACATATGCTGCATCTGTTCATTATACCTGTTTTCAGAAGAAAAGCCAACTGGCGGGAAAGAAGTCCTCCCATGGCCGGGGAGCGGAATGGTGGTTCCTTTCAGAGAATCAGATGCTCCAGCCGGCACTGGCATTCTGCAGCTGCGCCATATGCCCGAAAAGGCTGTCTTCCTTTGCAAAGAGCTCTGCCGGACTTCCTTCTTCGGCCACTCTGCCATCGGCCAGAACGACGTTCTTATCCGCCGCTTCCACAGTACGCATACGGTGGGCGATAACCAGCACCGTTTTGCCGGCGAGCAGCCGCGACAGAGCGCCCTGAACCCTGGTTTCATTCTCCACATCAAGAGAGGCCGTCGCCTCATCCAGGAGCACGATGGGGGCATTCTTTAAAAGTGCCCGGGCGATAGAGATCCGCTGGCGTTCTCCTCCGGAAAGCTTCCCTCCAGTTCGGCGCGGCAGCGACCAAATCCCGTACCGCCAGCCAGATGCAGATATAGGGCAGCATTCCCAGCACCATGGAAACCGCCGAGAGTCCGTATATCGCAGTATGATGGCATATGTTAGTTAGCGGCATCTAACTTCTTTATTATATTAAGCGTCAGGCAGAAAAGCAATAAAAAAAAGCCCGGAAAAATCCGGGCTTTTCGATGACCTGAGGTCTCGATTATCTCTTGGAGAACTGCGGAGCGCGACGTGCAGCCTTTAAGCCGTACTTCTTTCTCTCTTTCATTCTCGGGTCTCTTGTAAGGAAGCCTTCCTTCTTCAGGATCGGTCTGTAATCCTGGTCTGCCTCAAGAAGAGCTCTTGCGATGCCGTGACGAACAGCACCAGCCTGGCCGGTGAAGCCGCCGCCGTGTACGCTTACAAGTACATCGAACTTGTCTGCGGTCTCGGTTGCGGTAAGCGGCTGACGAACGATGGTCTTCAGGGTCTCGAAACCGAAGTACTCATCGATATCTCTCTTATTGATGGTGATTTTGCCGGTACCCGGTACAAGATATACTCTGGCAACAGATTTTTTTCTTCTGCCTGTTCCATAATACTTATTAGCCATTTTCTTATTCTCCTTCCGATTCTGACCGATTAAAACTTGAGTTCAAGTACTTCCGGCTTCTGTGCAGCCTGCTTGTGCTCCGGACCTGCATAGATGTGAAGCTTCTTAATCATCTGTCTGCCGATGGGGCCCTTCGGAAGCATGCCCTTGACAGCAAGTCTGATAACTTCTTCCGGCTTGGTTGCTTCCATCTCACGAAGTGTGGTGGACTTGAAGCCGCCTACGTAATCGGAATGTCTGTAGTAAATCTTGTCATCAAGCTTCTTACCGGTTACCTTAATCTTGGAAGCGTTGGTGATGATAACATAATCGCCGCAGTCGATGTGCGGTGTGAAAATCGGCTTATTCTTGCCTCTGAGAATCTTTGCAACTTCGGAGCAAAGACGGCCCAGAGTTAATCCTGTAGCGTCAATGACGTACCATTTTCTCTCGATGGTTGCCGGGCTGGCCATAAAAGTCTTCATTGATTGACCTCCAAATAATTCGCGTTAACTTGCTAATTGTATGGAAAAAGCCTGTTCCGGGGCCTTGGCTCAGGCGCTTTTCGCATGATTTTAACGATCCTCTTCGGACCGTCACAGATACACATTATAGTATAGAGATTTCCGGGTGTCAACCGATCTTTTGGGCAAAAAACGGCGAAAGATCAACAAAAATCCCCTGTTTTATTCTTTTGTTTCCGGCAGAAACACGGCCGGATACCATCCGTCCGCTTCTTCGCCCAGCACATACAGGCCGTACCGCTGTCCTGCCGCAAGGCGTCCCGCACCAGCTGCCGTCTCCTCCGCCGCCGCATTCTGCGCGACGCTTCCGGTATCACGGATAAGCACCTGTTCTGCGCCGTTCCGGTAAGCCTGGTGAATCATCCGCTCGCAGACGCCGGCGAATTCCTCCGCCGTGCTCCGGAAGATACAAAGTCTCGATACCGGGTGTTCTTCGCCCCGGGCCAGCTCCCGCTGGTCCAGCTCATAGCGGTAGTATTCATTTTCCCCGGAGACCGTCTCCGGAGGCTCTTTCTCATATTCCAGGCTGATGAGGGTCAGACCCTTTGCCGGTGCCGTAGGGCCGGCCTGCTGCCGGTCTCTTAAGTCGAGAATCTCCTTCACATGCTCCGGCGGATACATCCCCGTGCCGACCCGCATCAGGGTTCCGGCGATAATCCGCACCATGTTGTAGAGGAACCCGCTGCCCGACAGCCGGAGAATGATAAGACCATTCTCTTCCTCACGGATATCCAGGGAATACAGGGTCCGCACCGTGGTCGCCGCCTGGGTGTTCGGGGTGCAGAAGCTCTTGAAATCGTGCTCTCCCACCAGGTAAGCCGCTGCCTTCCGCATCTTCTCCACATCCAGGTCATAGTAGCAGAAGTGGCTGTACCGGCCGAGAATCGGGTTTTCCACCTTCCGGTTGTAGATCCGGTACTCATAGGTTTTTACCCCGTTCACCTTCCGGGGGTGAAATGTCAGAGGCACCTCCCGGGATTCCTGAACCCGGATGCCTTCCGGCAGCTTCTGATTGATGGCATAGACCACCTTATCCCCGGGAATACGGCTGTTGGTATCAAAGACGGCCACATTGCCCATGGCGTGCACGCCGGAATCGGTCCGGCTGGCGCCGATGACCTGAATCTCCTCGTGAAACAGGGCGGACAGCTCCCGGTTCAGCACCTCCTCGATGGTTATGCCGTTGGGCTGGAACTGCCAGCCGCAGTAGTCGGTACCGTCATAGGCCACAACCAGCAGAATCCTTCTCATAACAGAATCCTCGCTGCAATCACCGCCGCCACAAAGGCAAAGAGAATCAGATAGGCAATCCGGTCTCTGCCGCTGTAATGCAGGGGCTTCATCTTGGTCCGGCCCACGCCGCCGCGGTAGCACCGGGCTTCCATGGCCATGGCCAGATCCGTTGCCCTGCGGAATGCCGCCACAAACAGCGGTACCAGCAGGGGGATCATATTCTTTATTCTCTGCATCAGGCCGCCGCTCTCAAAATCGGCGCCCCGGGCCGTCTGAGCCTTCATGATGCGGTCCGTCTCCT
>DMCD01000148.1 GCA_003445895.1 Lachnoclostridium sp.
CACCTCCCGCTGTTCCTCCGTGATGCCGGAAAGCCTGGACTGGATGACGAATTTCATCTTCGGCGTCCGCTCCAGCGTAAATCCCTTTTCCCGGATGATCTTTACCATCTCATTCAGGAAAAAGGCGTTGCCGTCGCTCATCTCATAGAGTTCCCTGCGCTTCTCCGGCTCACCGTCAAGGTCCGGCAGCATCCGGTGAAGGAATTCATCGGTCTCCTGGGCCGTAAAGGAGTGAAGCTCCATAAATTTCAGCCGATCATCCCGCACCAGGGGCTCCAGCTGCTGCATCACGGTGCCGGAGGAATTCTCACAGGAGGCAAGCAGCATAAAGTTTTCTGCGGGCACGCCCTGCACCAGTTTCACCAGCAGGCGGAAGCTCAGCGGATCCATCCACTGAACATCGTCAATGACCAGAAGAATCCGGTTCTCCCCGGTCAGGTTCTTAAAAAGCGTAAGGAATTCCCTCTCAATCAGCTGATACCGGAGTTTTCCGCTCTCCTCGGCGCTGCCCCCGCTGCCGGCGGCCAGCAGGTCGGCAATCTTCTGTTCCTCCTCCGTGACATCCGCAAGGAGGCCTTCCTCCGATTTCTGATAGAGTTCCTGCAACACATCCGACCAGGAGGTCAGGAAGAATTCCGAACCCTGACGGTAGCACACCGCATAGATGGGCACAATCTGCTTTCCGGAAGCCAGCCGCATGGCACAGCGGAGAAAAGCGCTCTTGCCCGTGCCCTCATCGCCTTCCACGACAATACAGTTCATCCGGTCGTTCCCGGAACGGTCCATCAGTCCGGAAACCTCAAAAAGCTCCCGATTTCTTCCGAAGAAGAAATTCTCCTCCGCCCGTCCATCTGCCGGCACATGCTCCTTCATATTAAAAATACGGTGAAAGAGATCATTGACCCGGCGGGAGGGTTCCATCTCCATGTCCCGCTTCAGAAGCTTCTTCAGATCGTGATAGAGCCGGATCGCCATGGTATAATTGCCGTTTTCGGCATACATGTTCATGGCGTCATAATACAGATTTTCATTGTACGGGTCGTTCTTGATCAGAAGTGCATTGTACTCCTGCATCTTTGCCATGTCATGGTCATTGGCCGCTTCCTTGAGCAGCTTCTGGGCCGTATCGGCCACATGGTCCATCAGGTCGCCGCGCACCGAATCCGCCCACTCCTCAAACTCATAGCAGTTTTTAATATAGAAATGAGAGAGAAATGTCTCCGGCTTCTCCTGTCCCTGATTCCCGACCGCATCCAAATCTACGGTCAGGTCGCACTCCGGGTTAATGGCCACGCCCTTATGTCCGGTGGTTACCAGGAATTCCTTTCCCAGCGCCTGCCGAATCTGGTAAATGGCATCGCGCAGCTTCTTTTTTCCTGCCGCTTCGTCTTCCTCGCTCCAGAGAAGATTGATCAGCTCTTCTCTGGTCACCGACTTCCGGACGCAGAGATAATAGAGCAGGCCTTCCGCTTTTTTATAAGGAAAGCTTACCTCCCGCCCGTCGGCGAGCACCTGTGGATTTCCGCAGAGGTTAATTCGGATCTTCTTCATGTTTCCCCCTGATACTTTACTCTGCTAATGCAAAAAATCGTCGAATTTATCTGGTCTCATTTATTATAGTATCCTATAAATACCCTGTCAATTTCACGATTAATAATGTTTGAACAGGATTTCCGGGCAAATCGTCCAAAAAATAATGTCGAATATTTTTTCGTCTTTTTCTGTTTATGGACGATTTTTGGACATTGACCTTCTATAATGGACACATAGCATCCAATTGAACTATTTACGAGAAAGGATCGTGATTTCTATGATGACAAACAAAGAAATCGGCGAATGCATGACCATTAAGCTGGATCCCGTACTTCCGGAGTATCCGAAGTTTAATCCGAACCTTCGCCGTGCACCGATGAGAGATCTTGAGCTTACCGACCATGAGAAGAAGCTGGCACTGAAGAATGCCCTTCGTTATGTTCCGGAAGAGCTTCATGAGAAGCTGGCTCCGGAGTTCATGGAAGAACTCCTTACCAGAGGCCGTATCTACGGATACCGCTTCATGCCGAAGGAGGAGATTCACGGCAAGCCGATTGATGAATATAAAGGCAACTGCATTCAGGGTAAAGCTTTCCAGGTTATGATTGACAACAACCTGAGCCCGGAGATTGCTCTGTATCCCTACGAGCTGGTTACCTACGGTGAGACCGGTCAGGTATGCCAGAACTGGATGCAGTATCAGCTGATCAAGAAGTACCTTGAGGTACTGACCGATGAGCAGACACTGGTTGTTATGTCCGGCCATCCGCTGGGACTGTTCCACTCTCACAAGCAGGCTCCGCGTGTTATCATCACCAACGGACTTCTTGTCGGCGAGGCTGACAACCTGAGAGACTGGACCAAGTTCACCGCTATGGGATGCTCCAGCTACGGCCAGATGACCGCAGGCGGCTGGATGTACATCGGACCGCAGGGTATCGTACACGGTACCTTCAACACCATCCTGAATGCAGGCCGTAAGTACCTGGGCGTTCCGGAGCAGGGCGACCTTGCAGGCCACCTCTTCGTTACTTCCGGTCTGGGCGGCATGAGCGGCGCTCAGCCGAAGGCTATCGAGATCGCACGCGGTGTTGGTATCGTTGCTGAGGTTGACTACTCCAGAATCGAGACCAGACACAGCCAGGGCTGGGTCAGCAAGATTGCTGAGAGCCCGGAGGAAGCATTTGCCATCGCACACGAGTACATGGAGAAGAAAGAGCCCATGTCCATCGCGTTCCACGGCAACATCGTAGACCTTCTGCAGTACGCGGTTGACCACGATGAGCACATCGAGCTTCTCTCCGACCAGACTTCCTGCCACGTTCCGTACGACGGCGGTTACTGCCCGGCAGGCATCACCTTCGAAGAGAGAACCGAACTCCTTGCCCATGACAGAGAGAAGTTCTGCAAGCTGGTTGATGAGACCCTTACAAAGCACTTCCACCTGATCCAGAAGCTGGTTGCCAAGGGAACCTACTTCTTCGATTACGGCAACTCCTTCATGAAGGCTATCTTCGATGCAGGCAACAAGGACATCGCAAAGAACGGCCACGATACCTCCGAAGGATTCATTTATCCGTCCTACGTTGAGGATATCATGGGACCGATGCTGTTCGACTACGGCTATGGCCCGTTCCGCTGGTGCTGCCTGTCCCATAAGCACGAGGATCTGGTGAAGACCGACCACGCAGCTATGGACATCATCGACCCGAACAGAAGATTCCAGGATAGAGATAACTGGGTATGGATCCGCGACGCTGAGAAGAATCAGTTGGTTGTCGGAACTGAGTGCCGTATCCTGTATCAGGATGCTCTCGGCAGACGCGACATCGCTCTGAAGTTCAACGAGATGGTCAGAAATGGTGAGATCGGACCGGTTATGCTTGGCCGTGACCACCATGATACCGGCGGTACCGATTCTCCGTACCGTGAGACCTCCAATATCTACGATGGATCTCAGTTCACCGCAGATATGGCTACCCAGTGCTACGCCGGAAACGCAGCAAGAGGCATGAGCCTTATCGCTCTGCACAACGGCGGCGGCGTAGGTATCGGCAAGTCCATCAACGGCGGCTTCGGCCTTGTCCTTGACGGCAGCGAGCTTACAGACCAGATCATCCGCGAGTCTATTCCGTGGGATACCATGGTCGGCGTTTCCAGAAGAAGCTGGGCAAGAAACGAGCACGCTATCGAGACTGTTGCTGAGTACAACAAGAAGTTCGCAGCCTCCGATGCCATCACCATCCCGTATGTGGCTGACGATGAGCTGGTTGAGAGAACCTTCAAGGCAGCAACCGAGAAGTAATCACGACCCCTTTTTGAGATAATATCATCTCTTTAAATGAGAGTTGCCACTCCCGGGCAATTCGTGCATAATCATTATGTATCGAACGGGAGCGGCAGCTCTCTCTTTGTAAAACAATAAAAAGTTTGGAGTAACTATTCAGCACCCCCAGACTCGGGTTGCTTCGCAACCCTCGTTGTTGGTGTCCAGAGGCGCTTCGCGCCTTGGCCACCCGGAAATCAGGGGTAAAATCTGCCTGGTAAGCAAGCTTCCCATTCAGATTTCATCCCTGATTTCCGGGATGCTGAATAATTACAGATTGGAGTGATTCCTATGAAAAA
>DMCD01000132.1 GCA_003445895.1 Lachnoclostridium sp.
GCAATGAAACCCTGCAGTCTGCGGTATCCGGCCTCTATCCCTGCGGTGAGGGTGCAGGATATGCGGGAGGAATCACCTCCGCGGCGATGGACGGCATGCGGATAGCGGAGGCCGTTGCGGCAAAGTACCGGCCTGCCTATTAGGACGGTGCATGGCCAGAGAGGAAAGGACCCGTACATGGATCCATATAATTTGGAGATGACAGAATGGAATACACAAAAAAAGCACTGCGGAAATATGTAAAGGAATACCGGAGCCGGATAAAACCGGAGGAGAAGGCCATCTGGGATAAGGGCCTTCTGGCCAACCTTCAGCCGTTTCATCTGGAACAGGAGAAGGTGGTCTACGCCTATATCAGCGTAAACGGCGAGGCGGAGACCGGTCCCCTCATTGAAGAGCTTCTTTCTGCGGGCGTCCGTGTGGCTGTCCCGCTGGTTGTGAAGACTTCTACCGATAAATGGCTGGATTTCTACTATATTACCGGGCCGGATGACCTGGAGCCCGGCGTCTTCGGACTGCTGGAGCCGAAGAAAACCTGCCGGCGGGCCATGAATAAGAACTGTCCGGTGATTGTCCCCGGAGTGGCCTTTACCCGCGAGGGCGGAAGAAGCGGCTACGGCGGAGGCTTCTACGACCGCCTCTTTGCCGCGGAGCCGGAACATAAGAAAATTGCCATAGCCTACGACTTCCAGATCTTTCCGGAACTGGAAAGCGACACATATGATATTATGATGGACTATATTGTCACGCCGACAGAAGTTTTTCAGAGAACGGAGGAATGATGATGCATAAGGGAATGCGCATGCTGGGGGCACTGACGATGGCTGCCGCCCTCACACTTTCTGCCTGCGGAGGAAGCAGTGAATCTGCCGGAAGCAGTGCAGCCGAAACTGCGGCCGGATACGGATTTACCTATGAGGATCACCGGTATGTGCCGGGAATGGATGCGGAGGAAGCCCTGTCGCTTCTGGGAGAGCCCACCGCCAGCCGGGATGTGAATAACTGTGCAAGGGGCGCCGTCCGGAAAGCATATTCCTACGGCGACCGGGACTTTGAGGTATTTGCGGATCTGAATGAGTCGGAGACCAAGGATGTCATTAAGACCATCACCCTCATGAGCGAGAAGGTGAGCACGGAGGAAGGTCTTTCCGTGGGAGATGAGGAGAGCCGTGTCACCGAAGTCTACCCGGACTGCACGGAGGAAAACGGAGAGTATACCGCAGAAAAGGACGGCACAGAAGTGGTTGTCAGCATCAACAAGCTGCGCGGAACCGTATCCTATATCACATATCAGACGGCGGAATAGACTTTACTTTTCCTGACCATTTTGCTATGATTAATGAACGTATCACTAAAGGAGTTCTGTTTGCAGATGACAGCTTTTGATTACGACAGCATCGATCTGTCGGCCCTTCCGCCGGAGACGGAACCGGCCAGGCAGCGATATTTTATTGCGAGACTTCGCCGGTACACGGAGAAGGAATCGGCCAGACGTGGGAGACCTCTGACCTATCATGTGGCGACTTTCGGGTGCCAGATGAATGCCCATGATTCCGAAAAGCTCCGCGGGATTCTCAAGGAGTCCGGTTTTGCGGAGTCGGACAGTGAGCAGGCGGATTTCGTTCTGTACAATACCTGTACGGTGCGGGAGAATGCAGACCAGCGCGTCTACGGACGTCTCGGACGCATCGGAAGCCTGAAGAAAAAGCATCCGGAGATGATGATCGCCCTTTGCGGCTGCATGATGCAGGAGAAGCACGTCATCGAAAAGCTTCGAAAGAGCTACCCCTTTGTGGACGTTATCTTCGGCAATATGAATAACTACAAGCTGGCGGAGCTTCTCTCGGAGAGGATTGACGGCGGCTCGCAGGTCATCGATATTATCGGCGGAAGCCGGAAAATCGTGGAGGACCTCCCGGCGGACCACAAGTATTCCTTCAAGTCCGGACTGAACATCATGTACGGCTGCAATAATTTCTGCAGCTACTGCATTGTTCCTTATGTAACGGGAAGAGAGCAGAGCCGGGCGCCGGAGGATATCATCGCGGAAGCCGAAAACCTGGTGCAGAACGGCGTTGTGGAGATCATGCTTCTGGGACAGAATGTCAATTCCTACGGAAAGACCCTGGAGCATCCGGTAACCTTCGCAGAGCTGCTGCGGCGGATGGAAAAAATCGAGGGGCTTAAACGAATCCGCTTTATGACATCCCATCCCAAGGATCTGTCGGACGAGCTCATCGAAGTCATGAAGTACTCCGATAAAATCTGCCGTCACCTTCACCTGCCGCTTCAGTCGGGAAGTACAGAGATTCTCCGGGTCATGAACCGGCACTACACGAAGGAGCAGTACCTGGCCCTGGCGGAGAAGATCCGCAGAGAGATTCCGGATATGGCCATTACCACCGATATTATCGTCGGGTTCCCCGGCGAGACGGAGGAGGATTTCCTCGAAACCGTCGATGTGGTAAAGAAGGTGCATTTTGACGGTGCATTTACCTTTATCTATTCCAAACGTTCCGGAACACCGGCGGCCTCCATGGAGAACCAGGTACCGGAGGATGTGGTGAAGGACCGGTTCGACCGGCTGCTTTCGGTGGTGCAGGAAGAAGCCCAGGCCAGATGTGCCCTGGCCGAAGGGTCGGTGCGCGAGGTGCTGGCGGAGGAGAAGGATGACCACATGGAAGGCTGGCTTTCCGGCCGTCTTTCCAACAACATGCTGGTACACTTTGAAGGTAAGGAAAACCTGATTGGTTCCATTGTCAGAGTAATGCTTACGGAGTCCAAAGGTTTTTATTATATTGGAACACTTTGTTCAGATGAATAACAGGAGGAATCGTCCAATGAAAAGATTAAAACAGGCGGTCTGCGCAGTTCTTGCAGCATCGCTGGTGGCAGGCAGCGGATTTGCATCCTATGCCGGACCTGCAGATGATATTGCAGCAGCAGAGGCCCAGGGAACAACCGTAACCTATCCGGAGAAGACCGAGGCGGCAGAGACGGAGGCAGCTCCGGCAGAGACAGCCTCCAGCCAGACTGTGACCGCAGAGACCACCGCAGCCCAGGAAACTGCAGCGGTGGCTCCAGCAGCCGAGACTCCGGTGCAGGCAGCTCCGGCCCAGATTCCGACCATCGACCCGAATGTCGCAGTCGGTGTTGGCCAGGATCCCGCAGCTGTTGCGGAGATGGATGCAAAGAATGCCGCAGCAAAGCAGCTGGCATGGGAGAGCGCCAGGGAGCTGGTGAACCCCATCGAGTATTATATGATGGCCGGCACAACCCTGGAGACCCATAACGTCCAGGCCGGATATTTCCCGCTGCGGATTGATTATGTGAGAGACCCGCTGAACAATATCGTTGCGGTGGCTCTGAGCGTCAGCGGCTACAGCAAGGTCGGCGGTATTTCCTACCGTGCCTACAACACAGCCGGCGGCTATCTGCTCTGGAGACATGACGGCGATCCGACCGGATTCGCACATCCGGGCTGCATCGTACAGGGTATGCAGATCCAGCTCTCCGGTTATATGGAGAAGGAATACGACGTTTACTACCGTGTTTCCACCGCTTCCCAGGGTATGCTGGGATGGGCGAAGAACGGCGAGATTGCCGGCGCCATCGATGTGGAAGGCATTACCGGTCTGGAAGTGCAGATTGTACCGAAGGGCAGCGGCACACCGTCCGGCACCAACAAGGCAAGATACTATTCCGACAAGACCTCCCGTCTGAAGGTATCCGACGGCGGCACCACCTACACGAATGCCGACGGTTCCGCATATAACGGCTGGCTTGATGACGACCGGAAGAGATATTACTTCGTGGACGGCAAGGCAGTTACCGGATGGCAGTACATCGACGGCCTGAAGTTCTACTTCTACAACAACGGCGTACTCTGCCAGAATGTGGATGAGATTATCGGAAAGCAGTCTTCCTACCTGCTGAAGGTGAACAAGACCATGAACTGCCTGACGGTTTATGCTCCGGACGGCAGCAACGGATATGTTATCCCGGTTATGGCGATGATGACTTCCGTCGGTGATGACACCCCCATCGGAACCTTCCACACACCGGAGAAGTTCCGCTGGCATCTGATGATCGACGACAGCTACACCCAGTGGGCCACCCGAATCACCCAGGGCTTCATGATGCATACCATCACCTATGAGAAGTCCGACAACATGTGGATGAACAACTGGGGCTACAACAACCTGAGCGTTTCCAGATCCCACGGCTGCGTCCGTCTGATCGCAAAGAACGCAAAGTGGATTTATGACAACTGCGCGGTAGGCACCGCAATCACGATCTACGAGGATTCCACATCCCCGTCTCCGTTCATGATTCCGGATCAGGTTTCCATCTCCTTCGCACAGAGATGGGATCCGACAGACCCGACGGTTGTACTGAACTGATTTGAATAAGCAACTGCGAGGCGGTGAACCGGCCCGATTCTATCGGGCCATTTCGCCGCCTTTCAGTGTTATTGATGAAGGAAGAAATCCTTCGAAGTGAGGTAAACAGTGGCACTTTCCCCGATGATGACGCACTACCTGGAGACCAAGAGACAGTATCCCGACTGTATTCTGTTCTACCGGCTCGGCGATTTTTACGAAATGTTTTTTGAGGATGCGAAAACGGCATCCCAGGTGCTGGAACTGACCCTGACAGGCAAAGACTGCGGTCTGGAGGAGCGGGCGCCCATGTGCGGCGTTCCCTTCCATGCGGTGGATTCCTACATTTCCCGTCTTGTGAAAAAGGGCTATAAGGTTGCCATCGCAGAGCAGGTGGAGGACCCGAAGCTGGCCAAGGGCCTGGTAAAAAGGGAAGTCATCCGCGTTGTGACCCCCGGAACCCTCTTAAATTCCGGCGATA
>DMCD01000064.1 GCA_003445895.1 Lachnoclostridium sp.
TTCTGCCCATGCTTCTGCCCTCGGTATCTCACGGTACCGGGCTGGTGCTTCTTCTGGGCAATAACGGGTTCCTGACAAAGCTTCTGCAGCTTCCCGGCAATATCTATGGCCTGCAGGGGATCGTGCTGGGCCAGTTTCTTTATACGGCGCCGGCGGCATTTCTCCTGCTGTATCATGCCCTTGCGGAGGAGGATTATACGCCCCACGAGGCGGCCATGGTGCTGGGAATCCCGAAGAGGCGGGCATTCCTGGCCATTACCCTGCCCTATATGAAGCGGGACCTGATGGCCGCAGCCTTTCTGGTGTTCTCCATGTCGGTGACAGACTATGGCATTCCGCTGTCGGTGGGAGGAAAGACCGAGACCCTGGCGGTGATCATGTACGCGAAGGTGGCCGGAAGACTGCAGTTTGACCGGGGAAGCTTCATCGGACTTCTTCTCCTTCTGCCGGCGGTACTGTCGTTTCTTGCGGACAGCAGCAGAAAGCGGAGAGTCCTGCCCCACAGCATCCGGTTTCCCGAACGCGCAGACAGGAAAAGAGACCGGGCGGCGATGGCCTGCTGTATCCTGATTTCCGCAGTGCTGATTCTGCCGATTCTTGCCTTCACTGCCGTGATGTTTATGGAGGATTACCCGAGAAGCCTGTCCTTCACCACAGCCCATCTGTCCCAGATGTGGAGCGGAAAGGGGCTTTCCGGGCTCAAGAGCTCTGTATTTATGGCAGCCGGCGGCGCCCTGTTCGGGACCGTGGCAGCGACCTTTGCCGCCTATGCGGCGTCCCGGACCGAGGGAGGTCTTCAGCGGCTGATTCACATGCTGTCCCTGATGGTGCTGTCGGTGCCGGGCCTCGTGCTGGGTCTGTCCTACGCCATGGCTTTTAAGAAGATGCCCTTCTACGGAACCCTGTGGCTTATGGCCGTATCCTGCAGCATCCACTTTTTCACCACGCCGTATCTCATGGTCTATCAGGCATTCATGCGGATGGACCGGGACCTGGAGGCCACGGGAAGGATTCTGGGGATTCCGCCCATCCGGCTGTTTGCGGATGTGATGCTTCCCCGCGTCAGGGGAGAGATTCTGGACATGCTGTCCTTCTTCTTCATGAACGGCATGGTTACCATCTCCGCGGTCGTGTTCCTGGCGAAGGCTCAGAACAGGCCATTGTCCCTGCTGATTACCCAGTACAATGACCAGCTGAATCTGGAGGGGGCGGCGGTGCTGTCCTTCCTCATTCTGACGGTGAATTTTGCGGTGCGGATGGGGCTTTTGGGATGCAAGTCGATAAGAATAAAGAATAAAACTGCCTGACATGTACATGCAAAACAGGGGGCATACCGTAACTGCGGTATGCCCCCTGTCTTTTTAAAGGGATATGGAAATTACCACTCCTTGTGGTACACGGTTTCACCGTTCTTGATGACGGTCTCCACCAGGTTGATGGTGGTGTGATAAGGCATGTAGTTGATGGAGGGGAACTTCAGGAAGACGATATCTGCCTGCTTTCCTTCCTCGATGCTGCCCACTCTGTCGGCACGGTCTACAGCTGCCGCACCGTTGATGGTGATGGCGGTGATGACTTCCTCGATGCTCATGTTCATGTAGATGCATCCCAGGGCAACCATCAGCGGGATGTTGTTGGAGAAGCAGCTGCCCGGGTTCAGGTCGGAAGCCAGAGCTACAGCTGCGCCCTCATCGATCATCTTTCTGGCGGGAGCGTAGGGCTCCTTCAGGCAGAAGGCAGTCAGCGGAAGCACGGTGCTGATGACGCCATTGTCCCGCATCATGCGGATGCCTTCGTCGGAAACCTTCAGCAGGTGGTCTGCGGAGTAAGCGCCCACGCGGCCGGCCATCTCGGCGCCGCCGAAGTTGGGGGTGATCTCGTCCACGTGGACCTTGACCTTGAAGCCCATCTCTTTTGCCTTGTTCAGGTAATACTCGGAATCCTCGATGTTGAATACGCCCTTCTCAGTGAAGATGTCGGCGAACTCGGCGAGATTTCTCTCCTTAACCTCCGGCATAACCTCGGTGAGCATATAGTCGATGAATTCTCTTTCTTTGCCCTTCCACTCCGGAAGTACGCTGTGGGGGCCGAGGAAGGTGCGGACTACATCCACGGGATGGGTCTCATCCAGTTCCTTGTATGCCTCCAGCATGCGGATCTCGGTGTCATGATCCATACCGTAGCCGGACTTGCCTTCCACGGTGGTGACGCCGAACTCCAGCATCCGGTTCAGACGCTCGCGGCCAAGCTCCACGAATTCTTCCTTGGAAGCAGCTCTGGTGGGAACCACGGTGGCGTTGATGCCGCCGCCTCTCTCCATGATGGACATGTAGGAGTCGCCCTTCAGTCTCCAGCCGAACTCATCGGCGCGGTAGCCGCCGAAAAGGAAGTGAGTGTGGGAATCTACGAAGCCGGGAAGTACGGTCTTGCCGGTGGCATCGATGATCTCATAGTCCTCGCCGGCCACTTTCTTGTCCAGCTCTTCGGTGGTGCCCACAGCCACGATCTTGTCGTCATGGATCAGAACGCCGCCGTCTTTGATCAGTCCGATATCAGACATTTCTTTGCCGTGCTTCGGTGCGGTGCCTCTGCAGGTTACCAGCTCGGAGGCATGGCGGATATAACGCTTTTTCATAGGAATCACTCCAATCT
>DMCD01000163.1 GCA_003445895.1 Lachnoclostridium sp.
ACTGGTGATAGGCGCTGCCGTCCGGAAACTGGGTTGCGGCAATGTCCAGGATGCGGCATCTTGCCCGGTCCGGAACCAGATGGACAAAGCCCAGCAGATCCTGGCAGGAGTCCCGGAAGCCCATGCCGCGGCCGAGACCGCTTTCGTAATAGCTGGCGCTCCGGCTCATATTAAAGGTTACCATGCACTGGTACTGGTTCCAGATATTCACCAGCCGGTTCAGACGGTCATCGGAAGAGGAGACTGTATATGCCGAGAGAAGACGATTCCAGTAGCGGTGAAGCTCCGCAAGCGCAAGGTCCACCTGGGCATCGGTCCGGTATTTCGAGAGAAGCCGGCGGGCCGGCGCCTTGTTGATGACATCCGGCTTTTCAAACTTTTCTTCCGGCGGATTTTCACAGTATCCCAGAACAAAGATGGCGGACCAGCTTTCCCCCGGGGAGAGAACAGCCTTCAAGTGGTGGGCGCCGACGGGAGCCCAGCCGTGGGCGATACTGTCAGAGCAGTGTCCCTCGGAAACAGCCTTGGGATTGTGGAATCCCCGGTAGAGGCCGATGAAGGAGTCTCTTGCCGTGTCAAATCCTTCGATATCCCGGTTGACAGACCATACCGCATAGTGATTGCGCCTCTCCCGGTATTCCGTCTTATGGTAAATGGTACCGTCCTGCACCTCCACTTCGCCGGTGGAAAAATTCCGCTGGAAATTGGAGGAATCATCCACGGCATTCCAGAGACAGAATTCCACCAGGCTGAAGATGTCCACAGTACGGTCGGAGCCCGAGCGGTTGGTGAGCACCAGCCGGTTTACCTCACAGTTATCCCCGAGGGGAACAAAGGCCTCCAGCTTCGCTTCCAGCCGGTTCTTTTCACTCTCGATAACGGTGTATCCCAGGCCGTGACGGCAGCGGTAGCTGTCCAGTTCGGTCTGAACCGGCTGCCATCCGGGATTCCATACCGTATCCCCGTCCTTTATATAGAAATAGCGTCCGCCCTGATCGGTGGGAGTATTGTTGTAGCGGTATCTTGTCAGACGGAGAAGCTTGGCATCCCTGTAAAAGGAATATCCGCCGGCGGTATTCGAGATCAGACTGAAAAAATCAGAGGATCCGAGATAGTTAATCCATGGTAGCGGGGTACAGGGAGTCGTAATTACATACTCCCTGGCGTTGTCGTCAAAATAACCGTACTGCATAGGAATCTCCTTTGAATGAGCATTTCAACCGTTGGCGAACACGATTTCGGTCTTCAAATTATAACATATCGAACAAATATTAGCAAACAGGAGAAAATAAGAAATGACGAATTAGTAATTATCGACAAATTATCAAACAATAAACTGTGCAAATTCCCATATTGACGTCAGTTCGAAGTCGATTTAGAATGAAATTGCGAAAACGAATTCGGAGGCTGTAATGGTTACAATTAAAGACATTTCCAAAGCACTCGGTGTTTCGCCGGCTACTGTCAGCAAAGCTCTGAATGGCTACAGGGATGTAAATCCGCAGACAGCAGAGCGCATACGGCAGGCTGCGAAGGAGATGCATTATCTCCCGAATGTGGCCGCGAGACAGCTGAAGACCAACATTTCCCACAATATCGGCGTTCTGTTTGTAGATGAAACAAACTGCGGTCTGACCCATGAGTACTTCGCAAGTATCCTGAACAGCGCAAAGGAAGAGCTGGAGCTTTTAGGATATGATATCACCTTTATCAGTCCGAACATCGCAGGTCAGAAAGCCAGTTTTCTCGAACATACCCGCTACCGGAACTGCGACGGCGTGCTGATCGCCTGCGTGGATTTCACAAAAGAGCAGGTGATTGAGCTTGTGCAGAGCGAGATCCCCACGGTTACCATTGATTATCAGTTTGATAACCGGAGCGCGGTGATGTCCGACAACGTGGAGGGCGCCTACGAGCTGACAAGACATCTTCTGGAACAGGGACACCGGAAAATCGGACTGATTCACGGAGAGAACACCCTGGTCACCAAAAAGCGTCTGAACGGCTTCTGGCGCGCAGTCCGTGAATACGGAGCGGTGATTCCCGACGAGTACGTCATTGAGGGAATATATCATGACGTGGCAAGCAGTGCGAAGGCCACCCGGAAGCTGATGAGTCTTGCGGACCGGCCGACGGCGATTATGTATCCTGATGACTATGCCTATATCGGCGGCATGACGGAGCTGGAAAAGATGAATATCTCCGTTCCGGATGAGGTGAGTGTCACGGGATATGACGGCATCAACCTTTCTCAGGTTCTGCGTCCGAGGCTGACCACCTACGCCCAGGACTCTGACCTGATTGGAAGACTTTCTGCCAGAAAACTGGTGGAGGAGATCGAGGACAGGAAGAACTCGGTGCCCGAAACCATCATGGTCAGCGGAAAACTGCTGCAGGGCAGAAGCGTAAAACCATTAACCTGATTCTTTTAAGTTTATTCTCAAGGGAGGAAGAAGGAATGAAGAAAAATTTCAGAAAAGCACTGAGTCTGCTTACAGTGACAGCAATGGCAGCATCTCTTGCAGCCTGCGGCGGCAGCACTCCGGCACCGGAGACAACCGCAGCGGCAGC
>DMCD01000110.1:0-503 GCA_003445895.1 Lachnoclostridium sp.
GTGCAGCGGGCCGTGGAACTGGAAGAAGCGGTAAAAACGGGCAGCATGAACGACCGGATTGCCGTGGAACTTATGATCGCAGGGAGGTAGCTTATGCAGGAAAGGAAGATACATCGCACCAGCATGATACGATGCACACTGTGCTATGACGCCCCATGCAGCAGGGCCTGCGACAGGATGGATCCGGCCGCCCTGCTGCGCAGAATCTGGTTTCACAATGAGGAGACGGCGGCATCGGAAATACCGGAGAATCCGTGCATTTCCTGCGATGCGCCCTGTGAGGAGGCCTGCATCCGGGAAGAGGAAGTGCCGATCCGCAGTCTGATGATGAAACTCGCAGAAGAGGTAAAGCCGAATCTGGAGAAGAACCTCACGGTCGATTATGCCTCCCTTCGCACCGAGATGTGCGGGATTCCTCTGGAGAATCCCTTCCTGCTGGCCTCCTCCGTGGTGGCAAGCACCTATGACATGTGCGCCCGGGCCTTTGAGGCCGGATGGGCGGG
>DMCD01000110.1:636-3503 GCA_003445895.1 Lachnoclostridium sp.
TTTTCCGCGATCCACGGTGATAATGGCACCATCATCGGCTTTAAAAATGTGGAACAGCTTTCCGACCAGAGCGTGGAAGAGAATATGGCCATTTTCCGGGAGCTGAAGAAAAACTATCCGACCAAGTTTATCCTTGCCTCCATCATGGGACAGGATGAGGCGGAATGGGAGTCGCTGGCAAGACTCTGCGAGGAGAACGGAGCGGATGCGGTAGAACTGAATTTTTCCTGCCCCAACATGATGGGAGAGGGGCTTGGGTCCGATATCGGACAGATTCCTGAGCTGGTGGAGCGCTATACCGCCGCTGCAAAGCGGGGGACGAAGATTCCGGTTATCGCGAAGCTGACCCCGAATGTTGACCGGATGAGTCCCGCAGCGGAGGCCGCAAAACGGGGCGGCGCGGACGGCATTGCCGCCATCAATACAATCAAGAGCATTATGGGCGTAAATCCATTCAGTTATGTTTCCTCGCCGGCAGTACACGGGATGTCTGCCGTGGGCGGCTACAGCGGAAAGGTCGTACGTCCGGTGGCCCTTCGCTTTATCACAGAGCTGGCACAGAACAAAAACCTTTCCGGCATGCATCTGAGCGGCATCGGCGGCATCGAAAACTGGGATGATGCGCTGGAGTATCTGCTGCTGGGCGCGGGAAGCGTTCAGGTCTGTACGGCTGTGATGCAGTACGGGTACCGGATCATCGATGACCTGAAGGCGGGCCTTGCCCGGTATCTGGCGGAAAACGGACTGCAGAACGTGCGGCAGATCTGCGGAGAGGGCCTGGACTATGTCAGCGAAAGCACCGATGTCCTGGAGCGGGATACCATCCTGTTCCCGCGGTTTGAGAAGGAACGGTGCATCGGCTGCGGACGCTGCATGATTTCCTGCGCTGACGGCGGCCACCAGGCAATTCGTCTGGGAGAAGACCGGAAACCCGTGATGGACGGCAAAAAGTGCGTAGGCTGTCATCTCTGTATCCTGGTATGTCCCCAGAGGGCTATTGTGCCGGGAAAGAGGAGAATCAGCCGGGCAAAGAACAAACATTAATACAAAAAAGCGGCCGCCTGCAGGCCGTATCGTACAAAAAAAGACGCATTCCGTCACACCCACGGAATGCGTCTTCTTCTATCTATTCAGAATCGGGTTAATTACTGAACCTTGGCAACAGCCTTAGCCACGCGGGAAACCTTGCGGGATACGTTGTTCTTCGCGTATACGCCCTTGGTTCCTGCCTTCTCGATAACGGAAGTAGCGTGCTTGAGAGCCTCCTCAGCAGCAGCCTTATCGCCTGCAGCAGCGAGAGCCTCAACCTTCTTGATCTCAGTCTTAACCTCAGAACGGATTGACTTGTTTCTTGCAGCCTTCTTCTCGGCAACCTTGATTCTCTTCTTGGCAGATTTAATGTTAGCCATCAGGAAATTCCTCCATATGAAATACAAATGAAATATGCTTCGTATGCAGTTTCTCCCGGAAAACCTCCGCTGACGGGGCGTGGCTTGGGGATTCGCTGCTGGTCTGCATTAAACCTTGACACGGCAGTTCAATGTAAACATACCCTAGTATTTTAGCCAATCCATGACGGCTTGTCAATAGAGATTCCTGGAAGTTTCTTCTGCTTTTTTTTCGTGGTTTTCGGGGTGATCAATGCGTATAATTTCTATCAATAGTCTATTTGAATTGCCGTTGTTATGTGTTATACTATACTAACTGCAAAAAGGCAGACAATGATGTTTTACTAAAAGGAGGATGCGGAATATGAAGAATTACTTTGATCTCAAAGGACAGGTAGCGATCGTCACAGGCTGCTCTACCGGCCTCGGCGTACAGATGGCTAAGGCTCTGGCTAATCAGGGCTGCAATATCGTTGCTCTGGCAAGACGTCAGAACCTGGTGGAAGAAGTTGCCGAGGACATCAAGAAAGAATTCGGCGTGGACGCCATCGGCATTCGCTGCGATATCACGGATACCCAGATGGTCACTGAGGCTGTGGACAAGGTCATGGAGCACTTCGGAAGAATCGATATCCTGATCAACAACGCAGGCACCGGCGCCGTTGCTCCGGCAGAGGATATCACTGACGACCAGTTCGCCGGCGAGATGAATGTTGACCTCTTCGGCACATTCAAGATGTCCAGAGCAGTTGCCAAGAAAGCCATGATCCCGGCAAAGTACGGCCGCATCATCAACATCGCTTCCATGTACGGCTTAGTAGGCAACAAGGTAGCTCCCAGCTCTCCGTATCACGCAGCGAAGGGCGGCGTAGTCAACCTGACCAGAGGCCTGGCAGCAGAGTGGGGCAAGTACGGCATCACCGTGAACGCTATCTGCCCGGGCTACTTCTACACACCGCTCACCAAGGAAACCCTGGACAGCGATTTCTTCCAGCAGAACGCCAAGACCATGATTCCGCTGGAGAGATACGGCAACGAGGGTGAGCTTGACCCGGCGGCCATCTTCCTGGCTTCCCCGTCTTCCTCCTATGTGACCGGCATCATGGTTCCCGTAGACGGCGGATACACCTCCATGTAATCCTGTAACCGGAGGGGTTTTCTTCTTTATCACCGGGCCCCGCAGGCGGGACCTGACAATTGAATGACAGATTTGCAGCAGGGGACTGTTCCGCCCGGTATGGGCGGGGCAGTCCCCTGCCTGCGCGACAGGACCTGGGGCGGATGCGATGATGATTCAGCCCAACATCCTTCTCTTCCCTGAATTGAGATGCATTCTTGCACACTTTACATCTGATTTCTGAATGTTTACATCTCATATCATCTTTTGAAAGATGTTCTGAGTTGTATTCCCTCCCAAAAAAGAGAAGAAATCAGGTTGAACCTCCCACCGCCTACTATAGAGGCGGGGGATTCCTGCTT
>DMCD01000149.1:0-4487 GCA_003445895.1 Lachnoclostridium sp.
CCGGCAAGCCGGACTGGTATCCGGCGGACCCGCAGAACTTTACCTTCTATAATGATGAGACGGCAGCCCGGGTAATGGACATCGCAAATCTCTTCACGGAGGAAGAGAAACAGCAGATGGAACAGCGCCTTGCACAGATCCGGGCGGAGATCGGCAGAGACATCGTCGTCTACACCGATACGACCTCCTACGGTCTCGGCCACGAGGCCTGTGCCGAAGACTTCTATGATTACAATGGCTACGGCATCGGTGAGGAGCGGGAAGGATGCGTGCTCTTCATCTGCATGGACCCGAATGACCGGGGATTCTGGACAGCCTGCACCGGGCCTGAGACCATCGCCCTCCATACAGAGGAATATGCCAACCAGCTGGATGACGCCCTTTATAACTATCTGGTTGACGGGCAGTACGCCGAAGGCGTCCGGGACTGGATCGAGAACTTCTATACCCTCTATACGAAGGGAATGCCCTTCCCGCCGGAGTGGTATGACGCGAATAAGACGGAACGGACCCACGATGCGGCGGCACCGAGGATCGATGACACCATCGGACTGTTCACGAATGACGAAGTACAGAAGCTGACCGAGCAGGCGAAGAAGATTTCCGACAAGTACGGCCTGGATGTGGTGATCCACACGGCAGCAGGACCTGCCGGCATCAGCCCGGACAGCTATCCGCAGCTTTACTATGAGCAGAAGGGATACGGATTCGGGGATGATTACGACGGCATCCTTCTGACCATCTTCCGGGACTTCAGCGGCGGCGAAAGAACCAGAATGTACGCCTCCGGAAAGGGCCTTGACAGGCTGTCGGATGCCAACAGAAAGCGTCTTATGGGTTTTGCGGAGGACGACGCAGCTTCCGGTAAGTTCTATAAGTCCGCAAGCGGATGGCTTTCCAATGTGGAGCACATGCAGAAGACCGGCCGGGTGCCGCACGCCATGATCTACTGGATTATGACGGTGCTTCTGGGATCCGGACTGGGATCCATCTTCGGAGGCATTTCCCTGGGAGGCGCCAAGGCGAAGATGAGAGTACCGAAGCCGCAGCCCAATGCGGACCGGTATCTGATTCCGGGAAGCCTTCAGGTGGGCGCTGTCAGGGATTACCTGATCAATACCAACACCTCGAAGCGGTATGTGCCGCCGGCACCGAAGTCCTCGGGACGCACCGGCGGAAACTCGGGAGGTTCCACCTTCCACGGTTCTCACAGCGGACACTCCGGAACGACACATTCCGGTTCGGGTCGGAAGTTCTAAAACCGGGGAATATTTCCTGAAAAAGAAAGTTAACAGAAGCGGGATCATCGCAGACAGCGGTGGTCCCGCTTTCACAATAAAAATTTTAAAAAAAATTAGCACTCACCCTTGACAAGTGCTAACAAGCGTGTTATAACACATATAGAACAAAGGAACAGAGAAGATTCACTCCTCCGTCCCATTGCTCAGAAAATACATTGTATTTGAACGAGTAAAGGAGGAATTGATTATGTTGATGCCTAGTATTTTCAGAGAGAATTTATTTGATGACTGGTTTGATTTTCCGCAGTGGCCTGATTACGGAGATACACAGAAAAAGCTTTACGGCAGGCATGCAGACCGGCTGATGAAGACGGATGTCCATGAGCAGGAGGACCACTATGAGGTGGATATCGATCTGCCGGGCTTTAAGAAGGATGAGATTACTCTGGAACTCACCGACGGCAATCTGACCGTAAGTGCGGCCAAGGGCCTGGATAAAGATGAAAAGGATAAGAAAGGCAGAGTTATCCGTCAGGAACGTTACGCCGGCGCCATGCAGAGAAGCTTCTATGTGGGCGAGAATGTGACCGATGAGGATATTAAGGCAGCCTTCCATGACGGCGTGCTGAATCTGGTCATCCCGAAAAAAGAAGCGCCGAAGCTGCCGGAGAAGAAGACCATCATGATTGAAGGCTAATCCGGCTTGAAGTGTACCTCCCTGATCCTGTATAATATCAGATGGGAGAACTGTCCTGATATGCAGGGTTGGAGGGAGGTACGGATTATGAAAATAAGAAAACGGATTGCCCTATGCCTGCTGGCCGTCATGATCACCGTAATGAGTGTTTCTCCGGCCATGGCAGGAGAATGGAAGGTCGGGAACAACGGACGCTGGTGGTTCCTCAACAGCGACGGTTCCTACCCGAAGAGCGGCATGTATAATATCGGAGAGCAGAGCTTTATCTTCGATGGAGCCGGCTATCTGCTGGAGAGCCAGTGGACAAAGCTCAGCGATGGAAACTGGTACTACTGCCTGCCCGGAGGTTATGTCGCCAAGAATCAGTGGGTTGGAGACTATTACGTCGGATGGAACGGCGCCATGGTGACCAATACCTGGGTCGGCGATTACTTTGTGGGTGCGGACGGCAAGTGGAATCCGAACGCAAAAAAGTAAATCATCGAAATTTTTAACGAAACCGCCGGTTATTGCCGGCGGTTTTTGAATGAATAAAAGTAAATTATGTGATAGAATAAAGACATTATCAGAATTATACATATATATAATCAATTTTGTTGATAATTATAGTAAAAGACATCGGCAGCCGCAAATAGACTTCCAATACCGAAGCCGGCGGCCAGCAGCCAGGACTCAGAAAGGCGGATGTTAACATGATTCAGATTCCCGGGGAGATTGCGGAAGACTACAACAGATATTACCGGTATATGCAGGAAAATCTGCAGTTTCAGATGAAAGGCAGCAGCGTTCACACACAGGAACATGCCGCAAGGGTGCTGCTCTATGTTCTGCTCCTGGCGAAGCGGGAGGGGCTTACGCCGGAGGACGCAGAGCTTCTGGCCGCAGCCGCGCTGTTTCATGATACCAGACGCATCGATGACGGATTTGATGTGGGGCATGGAAGACGCGGAGCCGAGTATTACTGGGAGTTCTGCATGTCGCATTCCCTGCCGTTCCGGGAGGTCAGCTACCGCATCATGGAGTATCATGACAGAGATGACAAGCTGGGAGAAAAGGCCTTTGCCCTGATGGGGAAAGAGAAAGAAAAAGGGCTTCAGCTGTATCGGGTTTTCAAGGATGCGGATGCGCTGGACCGTTATCGCCTGGGACCCGGAAAAGGTGCGCTGGATGAGCGGTACCTCCGGACGGATGCGGCGAGAGAGCTGATGGGTTTTGCAAAGAAGACGGTGGAAAACTGGGAATCATAGAAAAAACAGAAGAAATGATCTGATCTGCCCCGCAGGCCGCAGGATGTCACGGCCTGCGGGGTTTTGCGTTCTCCCGATGGCAGCCCGCGTTTTGCCGCTGACATTGCCCAAACAGGAGATGTCAGATATAATGAAAGAACAGTTTCCTGCACAGGCAGATTGAGATTTCAGAGGAGTATTTATGGATAAGGACAACAGGATCCTCGGGCCCGAGGATTATCTCGAGCCGGCATGCCCGCTCTGCGAGGAACCCTACGGAGTAACGCCGGCGGCAAAGCCGGTGCCCCAGCAGCGGATTATTGAAAAGATGGACGAGTATATGAGCCGCCGGGATTATGCCGGCGCGGAGAGGCATCTTGTGTACTGGCTGGAGGAGGCTCGGCTCGGAAAAGACCTGCGGGGAGAGCTGATGCTTCGGAATGAACTGGTGGGCCATTACCGGAAGACCGGTGACAAAGACAAGGCTCTTGCGCACGGCGACCGGGCGCTGGAGCTTCTTAAGGTACTGGATTTTGAAAAGACCCTGAGTGCCGGAACCACCTTTGTGAATGTGGCCACGGCAAACAGTGCCTTCGGCGGGTATGAGCGGGCAGCCGCACTGTTTGAGAAGGCCAGGGAAGTGTATGAGGAGGAATCCGGAGGCTATCTGGAGAACCGGCCGGAGCTTCTGGGCGGTCTTTACAATAACATGGCGCTGAATTATGCGGCCATGAAGGATTACGCGAAGGCCCACGGGCTGTATGACAAGGCCATGGCGGTGATGGAGAAGGTTCCCAACGGCGTGCTGGAGCAGGCGATCACCTGCCTGAACCGGGCCAATGCCATCGAGGATGAAAAAGGCCTGGAAGAAGGGGAGTCTTCGATCAACGCCCTTCTCGATGAGGCGGAGCAGCTTCTGGATACGCCCTCGGTTCCCCGGAACGGCTATTATGCCTTTGTGTGCGAAAAATGCGCGCCCACCTTTTCCTATTACGGGTATTTCCTGACGGCGGAGGACCTGAAACGGCGGGCGGAAGAGATCTACGGGAGGATGGCGGAATGAGGGGAATGGAGATTTCCCGGGCATACTTTGAGGAATTCGGGTATCCGATGTTAAAAGAACAGTTTCCGGAGGTTATGCCCTACCTGGCGGCAGGCCTTTTCGGCAGCGGTTCCGAGTGCTTCGGCTTTGATGATGAGGTCTCAAGAGACCATGATTTTGAGCCGGGCTTCTGCATCTTTCTTCCCGGCGAGGACGTGGTGGACCGGAGGACTGCCTTTCTGCTGGAGCGGGCTTACGCGAAGCTTCCGAAGGAATACGGC
>DMCD01000149.1:4665-4794 GCA_003445895.1 Lachnoclostridium sp.
CTGGCTTACCCTTCCGGAGCAGTCCCTGGCGGAGGCGGTGAACGGGGAGCTGTTTTTCGACAATTACGGGGAGGTGAGCCGCATCCGGGAGGCGGTGCGCTTTTATCCGGAGGATGTGCGCAGAAAAAA
>DMCD01000149.1:4995-8079 GCA_003445895.1 Lachnoclostridium sp.
TATCAGCCCTATTACAAGTGGACCTTCCGGGCCCTGCGGGCGCTGCCGCTGCTTTCCGAGGAGGCGGAGCTTCTGGAGTATCTTCTCACCACGGACAATGAGCCGGAGACGGCGGAAGAAAAGTATCATGTGATTGAGGGAATCGCCGCCGATATCATCGACGTGCTGATGGAGCAGAATCTCACAGAGGCTAATTGCGGCGACCTGGAAAAACACGCTTATTCCGTGAATGACCGGATTGGGGACGGAGAGCTGAGAAACCTGCATATTCTGGCGGGGATATAAGAGAAAAAACGGGGAGAAAGAACAGTAAAATGAAACTGCACGGACTTCAGAAAATGACACTTTTGGATTTCCCGGGACACGTGGCCTGCACGGTGTTCCTGGGCGGCTGCGATTTCCGCTGCCCCTACTGCCATAACTTCGAGCTGGCGGACGGCACCGCAAAGCCGGTGATGGAGGAGGAAGAATTCTTCTCCTTCCTGGCAAAGAGAAAGGGCCTCCTGGACGGCGTTGCCGTAACCGGCGGCGAGCCCTGCCTGCACAGGGACCTGCCCGCCTTTCTGCGGAAGGTAAGGGAGATGGGATTCGGCACAAAGCTTGACACCAACGGCCATCACCCGGAGCTTCTTTCGGAGATTCTGGAAGATGGCCTGGCGGATTATGTGGCCATGGACATCAAAAACAGCCCGGAAAAGTACATGAAGACCTGCGGGCTGGAACAGGAAGGCGCCGTAGATTTGGAGAAAATCAGGGAGAGCATCCGCCTCATCATGGAAAAGGCCCCGGACTACGAGTTCCGCACCACCGTTGTGGCGGAATTCCACGAAGCCTCTGATTTTGAGGAGATGGGGAAAATGATTGCGGGCGCAAAGAACTACTTTCTCCAGAGCTTTACGGACCGGGATACCGTTCCCTTTGAGGGATTCCATGCGCCGGATCCGTCCGATCTCGGAAGCTATGCAGAGATAATGCGAAAATATGTGGAAAATGTACAGGTGAGAGGTGTAGAATAAAAATAACCGGCACGACCGGAGCGGAGGTGCCGATACCGGCGTCGTAAAATAAGGGGAGGAAAATTGCATGGCTGGAAAGTATAATATCTGTCTCGATATCGGCGGAACGAAGGTTCTGGGCGTCATTTTTGATGAAAACCGCAATATCGTCTATAAGCTGAAGAAGAAGACCAAGTCAGGCGGCGACACAAAGGAAAATGTGGAACAGGTTATCGTCAGCGTGGTTGAAGAGATGCTGGAGAAGGCTTCCGTCAAAAAGAAGGATATCCGGGCCATTGCCGCCGGCGCACCGGGCGTCATCGATTCCGGGCGGGGCGTAGTGCTGTTTTCCCCGAATCTTCCCTGGAGAGATTATGATATCAAGACGCCCATGGAGAAGAAGTTCGGCGCGCCCTTCTACATCGGCAACGATGTGAATGTGGGCGTCCTCGGCGAGTACAAATACGGTGCGGCGAGAGGCTATCACAATGTGGTGGGCTTTTTCCCGGGCACCGGCATGGGCGGCGGCCTCATCCTGAATGACGTGCTCTTTACGGGCAACCAGTTCAAGGCAGCGGAGTACGGCCATATGGTGCTTGACCCGGAGGGACCGCTGTGCGGATGCGGACAGAGAGGGTGTCTGGAGGCATTTTCCAGCAAGACCGGCATGTCCATGTATATCAAAGAGCAGGTGGCCCGGGGCCGGGAAAGCATGATGAATGATTATGTGCAGACCGGCGTGTTCCGGAGCAAGATTCTGAAAAAGTCCATTGCGGCGAAGGACACCGTGGCCATTGAGGCGGTGGACAGAGCCTGCCATTACCTGGCCATCGCCACCGGCAATATGATCAACACCATCAGCCCGGATGTGGTGGTCTTCGGCGGCGGACTCTTCGAGGCCATGGGCGACTATTTCATGGAGAGGGTTCTTCGCGAAGTTGACCGCTACTGCATGCCCTCCATCCGTTCCTCGGTGGAACTGAAATGTGCAGAATTGGGCGACTATTCAAACATCTACGGCGCCCTGGCCATGATCGAAGAAGGATAAAAGAACCAAATGACAATTGCGGAACGATACCGGCTTTTTCATAGCTGGTATCGTTCTTTTTTATACTATATCTAGTTGTAAAAAAAGTGTAAGACACTACATATTGACTTTGGAGCCGGTCGGTACTAGAATAAATTTGCTCGCGCAGAGTTGTGCGCGGAGAGATCAGCCCTGAGGATGAGGGCTGATAAGGAACAGATCCCCGGGGAGGGACTTCTGAAATAGATCGAGACATCAGGGAGGAATGGTTATGTATCAGGTAGTCAAGAGAGATGGCAAGATTGCCGATTTCAATATCGGCAAGATCAGTGCAGCCATCACAAAAGCTTTCGAAGCATTGGGAAAACAGTATCATCCGAGCGTCATCGAGCTGATCTCGCTCCATGTAGCATCTGATTTTGAATCCAAGATCAAGGACGGCAAGGTTACCGTCGAGGAGATCCAGGACAGCGTCGAGAAGGTTCTGTCCCAGTCCGGCTACGCAGACGTGGCCAAGGCCTATATCCTGTACCGCAGACAGCGCGAGAAGGTCCGCAATATCAATTCCACCCTGTTAAACTATAAAGATCTGGTTAACAATTACCTCAAGATCAATGACTGGCGCGTGAAGGAGAATTCCACCGTTACCTATTCCGTAGGCGGCCTGATTCTTTCCAACTCCGGCGCCATCACCGCAAACTACTGGCTGTCCGAGGTCTACGACGATGAGATCGCCGAGGCCCACAGAAGCGCAGCCATCCACCTGCACGACCTGTCCATGCTGACCGGCTACTGCGCAGGCTGGAGCTTAAAGCAGCTGATCCAGGAAGGCCTGGGCGGCGTACCGGGCAAGATTACCTCTTCCCCGGCCAACCACCTGTCCACCCTCTGCAACCAGATGGTCAATTTCCTGGGCATCATGCAGAACGAGTGGGCCGGAGCGCAGGCATTTTCCAGTTTTGATACCTATCTTGCTCCCTTCGTCAAGGTGGACAACCTGTCCCAGAAGGAAGTCAAGCAGTGCGTGCAGTCCTTCGTTTACGGCGTGAACACCCCCAGCCG
>DMCD01000242.1:0-2151 GCA_003445895.1 Lachnoclostridium sp.
CGACAGCCGGGGCAGGATCTACACGGCCGAGGGAATGCAGACCAATATTGATGAGTACAGCTTTGATTATAAAACCCTGTCCGGGCCGGAGGTGTCGATCCTGAATCTGAACACGCCGGAGAAGAAGGTGGTTATCGCCGAGCCGGTTGAGATGTCCTTTGAAGGGGAAACCCTGATGGTCTGCTTCATGGAGATCGACATGAAAGAGATGCTTTCGGGCGTCTCCATGGAATCCAACCGGGAAGAAGTCACCTTCTGCAACATTTACACCAGAAACGGCGTGGCTTTAAGCAATACGATCCTGGGAGGCCTGGCGGCGGAGGATAACCTTCTGGATGCCATGAAACAGGCAGAATATGATAAGGGCTACTCCTTTGAAAGCTTTCTGCAGACATTCCAGAACGGCGAACGGGGCGAGGTTTCCTTCAACTACAAGGGGATCGATGAAACGCTGAGCTTTGTGCAGGTGAAGGACACCGACTGGATGCTGACCTATCTCATCCGGGAGAGCGTCCTCTCGGAAAAGATAAGCGGCGTTACCGCAGGACTCATCCGGAGAAGCGTTCTGCAGTCGATTGCCACGGTGGCGGCCCTGGTTCTGATGTTCGGCTATATCATCCTGCAGGGCAGAAGGAATGCAAAGCTCAGGCTGGAGCAGGAGACGGCCGAGGCCGCTGCCCGCGTAAAGCAGGAGGAGATGGAGCAGAGGCTCGCTCTTCAGGAGAAACTCCTGGGGGAGGAGAGACGGAGAACTCAGCAGGATCAGATGATCACGGCGATGGCCGCAGATTACCGCAGTGTATACCACGTGGACCTGGATTCGGACGAGGCGGTCTGCTACCGGGCAGACCCGGAGGACCAGGATCATTACACCGAAGGACAGCGCTTTGCCTATCTGGAGGCATTTTCCAATTACGGGGAAAAGTATGTGGCAGAGAATTACCGGAAGGGATTCATGGAATTCATCGATCCGGCAAATATCCGCAGAAGTCTGGAAAATGAAAAAATACTGGCGTACCGGTATCTGGTGCGCCGCGGCGGAAAAGAATACTATGAGATGCTCCGCATGGCCGGCGTCCGCCACCCGGAGGACCGAGAGGACCATGTGGTACACGCCATCGGCATCGGCTTTACGGTCATCGATGCGGAGATGCGCCGCACCATGTCAGAGCAGCAGGCCTTAAGCGATGCCCTGATGACGGCCGAGGAGGCCAATAAGGCAAAGACGGCCTTCCTGTCCAGCATGAGCCATGAGATTAGGACGCCGATGAATGCCATCATCGGCCTGGACAACATCGCCCTGAATGACCCGGAGACCCCCGAGAAGACCAGGGGCTATCTGGAGAAGATCGGGTCTTCTGCGGAACACCTGCTGAATCTCATCAACGACATTCTGGATATGTCCCGGATCGAGTCGGGAAGAATGACCCTGAAGAATGAGGAATTCTCCTTCCGGAAGCTCCTGGAAGCCATCAATACCATGTTCAGCAGCCAGTGCCAGGACAAGGGCCTGGATTACCAGTGTCATATCCGCGGCGAGGTGGACAATTACTATATCGGCGACAATATGAAGCTTCGCCAGGTGCTGATCAACATTCTGGGCAACGCCGTGAAGTTCACGCCGGAGGGCGGGCATATCTACCTCCAGGTGGAGCGGAAAGCGCAGTTTGACCGGAAATCGGCCCTCTGCTTTACCATCACCGATACCGGTATCGGCATGAGCCCGGATTTTGTGCCCCATATCTTTGACGCCTTCACCCAGGAGGACGGAAGCAACACAAGCCGGTACGGCAGCTCCGGCCTGGGCATGGCCATCACGAAGAATATCGTGGAGATGATGAACGGCACCATCGAGGTGGAGAGCGAGAAGGGAAAAGGAACCACATTCACCGTCAATGTCACTCTGGCCGATTCGGACCGGAAAGACGACGAAGAAGACGTGGAAGTCCATCCGGGCGAGATGAGCGTTCTCATTGTGGATGACGATCCCGTCGCCTGCAGTCACGGAAAGCTGGTTCTGGAGAAGGCAGGCATCTATTCGGAGATCGCGGAATCGGGCAGCGAGGCCGTCGACATGGTCCGCGTCCGGCACGCGAGAAGAGATCCCTATAACCTGATTCTGGTGGACTGGAAGATGCCGGAAATGGACGG
>DMCD01000242.1:2249-2511 GCA_003445895.1 Lachnoclostridium sp.
CCGCCATCATCATCCTGACCGCCTACCGCTGGGACGATGTTCTGGAGGAGGCCATGCAGGCCGGCGTGGACAGCTTTATCCCGAAGCCCCTGTTTGCCGCCGCAGTGCTTGAGGAGTTTCGGGCCGCTCTCCGGCGGAAAGGCGGTGCTGCCGGGAAGAAGGTCCATAAGGCGGAGCTTTCGGGACGCCGGATTCTTCTGGCGGAGGATGTGCAGATCAATGCGGAGATCATCATCATGATTCTGCAGTCCCGCGGCATGGA
>DMCD01000242.1:2645-6915 GCA_003445895.1 Lachnoclostridium sp.
CTGATGGATGTCCGGATGCCGGAGATGGACGGTCTGGAAGCGACGAAGACCATCCGGGCCATGGATCGGCCGGATGCGGGAAGGATTCCCATCATTGCCCTCACGGCCAATGCCTTCGACGAGGACGTGCAGAGAAGTCTTATGGCCGGCATGAACGCCCACCTCTCAAAACCGGTGCAGGCGGACGTGCTGTTTGAAACCCTGGAAAACCTGATCAGAGATTAAAGAATACAGAAACCAAAGGAAATAAAACATGAAAAACGAATTGCATAAGGTGTCTCAGAGCCGTGTGGCCCAGGCGCTTGCGGCAGACTATTTCAGTATCTATGTGGTGGATCCGGATACGGGGCACTTTATGGAATACAGCGCCACGGGGGATTCTGATTCCCTGGGCATCGAGAAGGAGGGAGAGGACTTCTTCGGGCTGAGCCGGAAAAACATGAGCCGGGTCATCTATCCGGGGGACCGGGACCGGTTTCTGGGGGTATTTACCAGGGAGAAGGTCATGGCCATCCTGGAGCGGGACGGAAGCTTTACCATGAAGTACCGCCTGATGCTGAACGGTGAACCCGTCTATGTCAGCATGAAGGCCACCCTGATGGAGGATGAGGACGGGAGGCACCTGATCATCGGCACCAACAACATCGATGCCCAGATGAAGCGGGAGGAGGCCTACCGGAGGAAGATGGAGGAGCTCCGCACCAGCGCCAGGAACGACTTTCTGGCCAATATGTCCCATGATATCCGGACGCCCATGAACGCCATCGTAGGCTATACCAATATCGCAAAAAGCAATCCGGAGGACGCCGCCGCCGTGCGGGATGCCCTGGACAAGATCAGTTCCTCCAGCCATTTCCTGCTTTCCCTCATCAACGATATCCTGGATATCTCCAAGATCGAGAGCGGGAAGATGCAGTTAAGCCATAATCCCTGCAATCTGCTGGAAGTATTCCGGCGCATCGAGGATATCACCCTCCTGCAGGCAAAAAACAAGTCCCTGAACATCCGCTACGACCGCGGCAGTGTAAAGCACACCCTGGTCAATACGGACGAGCTTAGGCTGGAGCAGATTCTGATCAATATCATCAGCAACGCCATTAAGTACACCCCCGAGGGAAAAGACGTGGAGCTTATCGTCGGGGAAGAAGAGATGCCCGGCACCGGGAAAAACCGGTACCGCTTCATTATCCGGGATACGGGCGTCGGCATCAGCGAAGAGTATCTGCCCCATATTTTTGAGAGCTTCACGAGAGAGGAAAATACCAAGCTCAACCGGGTGCAGGGCACGGGCCTGGGTCTTGCCATCACCGCGAAGGTGGTGGAGATGATGGGCGGCACCATTTCGGTTAAGAGCAAGGTGGGCGAGGGTTCGGAATTCACCGTGGTGCTGGAGATGGACGAGCTGCAGGAGCGCCGGGAAGAGGCGGACAGGGCACCGGTGGAGGCAGATCTTTCCGGACGCCGGGTGCTTCTCGTGGAGGACAATGAGATCAACGCGGAGATTGCGGTCATGATCCTCTCCCAGTACGGACTTCTCACCGAGCGGGCAAAGGACGGCCAGGAGGGCTTCGAGAAGGTCCGGACCTCCGGGGAAGGACACTATGACGCGGTGCTGATGGATATTCAGATGCCGGTCATGAACGGGTATGAGGCCTCCTCGGCCATCCGGGCCATGGAAGGCAGCTATTTTAAACATGTTCCGATTATCGCCATGAGCGCCAACGCCTATGACGAGGACGTGCGGGACAGCCTTCGGTCGGGCATGAATGCCCATATCGCAAAGCCCTATCAGCCGGAGGATCTGATGGCCATGCTCGGAAGATATATCAAGGCATAAGACGGAAATTCTGACATACAGGGGAATATGGCATAACACGGAGTCTGGAAAGGAAACATATTATGCAGGATGCGGCAGGCAAAAAAGAGCACAGGCTGTCCCTGTCGGTAAAGATGAATCTGGTGACCACGGGGATGATTCTCCTGGTGGCCGGGGGACTTCTGCTGATCAGCTATATTGTGCAGGGAAGACGCGTGACTGCGATGTATTATAACCGGGTCGAGACGGCGGCTACCAACGCCGCAGACCTGGTGGATCCGGATCTGCTCCGGTCATTCCGGGACAAGGTACTCTCCGAAGAATTCAGTACGGTGCGGGATGCAGCCCTTTCGGCCGGCAATCCGGACATCGTGAAGAATTACCTGGAGAAGCAGCCCAGCTATTATTATGAGGAGCTCCGCAGCGAAGAGGCGAACAGCGGAGAAGGGATAGACCACTACGAATCCCTGGCCTTTGATTACGAGGTCCTGTCCTACGATATGCAGGTGGCAAGAAGCGGCGCAGTCGTCACCGATGTGTACATCCAGTATGATAAAGACGGGGTCACCTGGAACCTGGTGGATCCGAACGAGGACTTTCTGTATCTGGGAAGTATCGAAGAAGAACTCCCGGAGTTTGCGGCCATGGAAGATAACGGGTATTTCCCGGCGACGGTGCACAAGAGCCGGTACGGATGGCTGTGCAGCGCCTATGTGCCGATCAAGGATACGGAAACCGGCGAGGCCATCGCCGTCGTCGGCGCCGACGTGGATATGAATACCATCATGCAGGCCCGCAAGGAGTTTCTGGTGAACAGCATCATCTTTGTCCTGCTGCTCACGGGCCTCTGCATCCTGCTGAATATCTTTCTCATAAGACGCCTGGCGGTGGATCCGCTGAAGAAGCTGACGGATGCGGCCTGCGGATTTGCGGCGGTGGACCGGGAATACACCAGGGATGACATCATCCATGTGGATATAAGATCCAATGATGAGATCGGCGACCTGTACCATGAGATACAGGAGATGCAGGGCCGTATCGTGGATTATACAGGCCGTATGACCGCATACGCCGCCGAACAGTCCCGCATCGGCACGGAGCTGGAGCTGGCAAACCGGATCCAGATGTCCATTCTGCCGGAAGTGGGCCCGGAAATCAAAGACCGGAAGGAGTTTCTGCTGCAGGCCTCCATGACGCCCGCAAAAGAGGTGGGCGGCGACTTCTATAACTTCTTCCTGATTGATGAGGATCATCTCGGCCTGGTCATGGCGGATGTGTCCGGGAAAGGCGTACCCGCCGCCCTCTTTATGATGGCCTCCATGATCCTCTTAAAGGATCTGGCCGTGCCCGGACGGAAGCCGTCGGAGATTCTTATGCAGGCGAATAACGACATCTGCAGGAACAATAAGGCAAAAATGTTCGTTACCGTCTGGCTGGGGATTCTCAAGATTTCCACAGGTCTTATGACCTGCGCCAGCGCCGGCCACGAATTCCCCGCAGTCCGGGGAGAAGATAAAACCTTCCGGCTCTTTAAAGACCCCCACGGCTTTGTCCTGGGCGGCATGGAAGACATGAAGTATAAGGATTATGAGCTTAAACTTTCCCCCGGCGATGCCCTCTTTGTCTACACGGACGGCGTCCCGGAGGCCAATGACGCCGCCGGCGCCTTCTTCGGTACGGACCGGATGGAGGAAGCGCTGAATCTCGCACAGCCGGGACATCCGAAGGATATTCTCATGAAGGTGCGGGAGAGCGTGGAGACCTTCGCCGGCGGTGCGGAACAATTCGACGATATGACCATGATGTGTCTGGAATACTGCGGACCAGGAGGAGCCTGAATGTTTGGAGAACGTTTTCTGCTGAATGAACAGACGATCCCTGTTGTGGAGGAGATCGGGAAACACATGCCCGGCGGCTTTTTCATCTACCGGGCAGAGGAACCGGAGGAGCTTCTTTATGCCAACCAGGCAGTCTTCGATATCTTCGGCTGCCGGGATCTGGCGGAGTTTAAGGAACTGACCGGCTACACCTTTAAGGGAATGCTTCACCCCGAGGACTGCCGTAAGGTGTCGGACTCTATCACAGAGCAGATTGAGGAGAGCGAGGAGAAGCTGGATTATGTGGAATACCGCATTATCCGGAAGGACGGTGCTGTCCGCTGGGTGGACGACTACGGCCACTTCACGGAGACAGAGGCCTACGGCGGCATCTACTATGTCTTCATCTCCGATATTACCAAGAAAAAAGAGCGCATGGCCTCGGACCTGGCGGTCCGCCAGGCGGTCATTGAGGCGCTCAGCGAATCCTATCACACGGTCTGGCTGATCAATGACGTGGAAAAGGAGACATTTTCCCTGTACCGCGGCGACCTGGAGGGAACGACGGCCCATGCGGCACCGATTAAGGACGCCCTCCGGGAGATGAAATACTCTGCGGCGAAGGATTACTATATCC
>DMCD01000207.1 GCA_003445895.1 Lachnoclostridium sp.
AGATCGCTAAAAGGGTATCTGGAGCTTGGTCTGGAGGACCCCTATACCATGGGGCAGATCATGAGCGCGGCGGCGTTCTTCTGGCCGTTTTATCAGGAGAATTTCCGGTTTACGCCGGTATTGGATGAAAAGAAACTGGACGGAGAGGTCCACATGAAGGGTCATCTCCGGCTCGGCTATGCGGCACTTTGTGCCCTGCGGCTGCTTCTGGACAGGAATTTCCGAAAGCTGCTCCGCATGGTGCTGAACAGATAAAGGAGGAAGAATCAATGGCAGAGAATCACTTTTCAGAGACAGTGGAGGCATTGTTCCGGGGAATGGATACCTTCGTAACCAGCAAAACCGTGGTTGGTAATGCGGTCCGCCTGGACGAAGACACCGTGATGATTCCTCTGATCGACGTCAGCTGCGGTATGGCCGCGGGCGCGTTCAACAAAGATAAGAAGAATGACGGAGCCGGCGGTCTCAGTGCAAAGATGTCGCCCTCCGCGCTGCTGATCATTCAGAATGGTGTGACCAAGCTTATCAGCATCAAGCATCAGGATGCCGTCTCGAAGATTGTGGACATGGCACCGGACCTGGTCAACAAGTTTACCGGAAAGCATCAGATCAGCGAAGCTTCCATGGCAAGAGCTAATGCTGCGGCGGAGGAGATGGCGCAGGAAACGCCGGTTGTGGAAGAGGTCGTCGTGGAAGAGAAGCACTGACCGGAAGAGAACCCTGAGAGACAGATCCGGCCGGAAGGCAAAAGCCATCCGGCCGGATCACACAAAAAAAGTCCGGCACAAGCCGGACTTTTTTATCCTGTTGATTAAGCACGCTCTACAAGTCCTGATCTGAGGCAGGAAGTACAAACATACATCTTGCGGGCACCCTTGTCGGTGAGGACTTTAACGGATTTCACATTGGACTTCCAAATATGGTTGGATCTTCTATGTGAATGGCTCACGTTGTTGCCGAAGTGAGCTGCTTTTTCACAGATTGCACATTTCGCCATAGTAGCACCTCCTTTTCTGGATAGGACTTTGATAACCGGACATACATCCGGAGAAAAATCCATAACAATGGTATCTTAGCAGAAAGGGTCCTATTTTGCAAGCGGTATTTAAAAAATTGTTTCCTTTTTTCATAAAATAGGTTATACTATGGTAACTGCAAGGCGCAAATCATAGTTTTGGAGGAAACCAATGAAAGGACGTATAGAAAATAAACTGGGATCAGTTCAGATCGATCCGGAAGTTATCGCAATGTATGCCGGAACCACCGCGGTAGAATGCTTTGGTATCGTCGGCATGGCGGCGGTCAGCATGAAGGAAGGGTTTGTCCGCCTGCTGAAAAAAGAAAGCCTGACACGTGGTATAAACGTATCGATTCACGATAACGCCATTACCATCGATTTTCATGTCATCGTAGCCTACGGCGTCAGCATTTCCACGGTTGCAGACAATCTGATTGAGAATGTCCGCTACAAGGTCGAGGAATGCACCGGCATGAAGGTGGAAAAGATCAATATTTTTGTTGAAGGCGTGAGAGTGATAGATTAAGGAGGATATTTCCTGTGGAAATAAAGGTTATTGATGCGGGGATGCTGCGCACCGCCTTTCTTGCCGGTGCCAAGAATCTCGAGGCAAACAAGGAGAAGATCAACGAACTGAATGTGTTCCCCGTGCCGGACGGCGATACGGGTACCAACATGTCGATGACCATTCTCTCTGCCGCCCGGGAGGTGAATGCCATTGAGGAGCCGACGATGGAGAATATGGCGAAGGCCATGTCTTCCGGTTCACTCCGCGGCGCCAGAGGCAACTCCGGCGTTATTCTCTCCCAGCTGTTCCGCGGCTTTGCCAAGGAGATTAAAACCCTGGACAAGATTGACACGGCTGTTCTTGCAGCTGCATTCAACCGTGCAACCGAGACGGCCTATAAGGCGGTCATGAAGCCCAAGGAGGGAACCATTCTTACCGTTGCCCGCGGTATGTCCGAGAAGGCGGCGGAGGTGGCCCTCGAGACGGACGATATTATAACTTTTGCGGAGAAGGTCATCGCTTTCGGCGATGAGACACTGGACCGGACACCGGAGCTTCTGCCGGTTCTGAAGGAAGCCGGTGTGGTAGATTCCGGCGGCATGGGACTGATGACCGTGCTGAAGGGCTGCCTGGACGGTCTTCTGGGCCGGGATTCCGGAGAATTGCACATTGAGGGCCCCGCACATCCGCCCATTTATTCCGGCAACGGCAATCCGGCGGAAGAGAAGGACATTCGTTTCGGATACTGCACCGAGTTCATCATCAATCTGCAGTCGGAATATACCGACGAGACCGAGCGGGAATTCAAGGAGTATCTGGATTCCATCGGCGATTCCATCGTTGTGGTGTCTCTGGACGATGTGGTCAAGGTGCATGTCCACACGAACGAGCCGGGCAATGCCATCCAGCGGGCGCTGACCTACGGATTCCTGACCAATATGAAGATCGACAACATGCGTGTCGAGCATCATGAGAAGGTCATCATGGATTCCGAGCGTCTGGCAAGGGAACAGAAGGAAGCCAGAGAGAAGGAGCAGGAGAAGGCCCAGGAGGAGAGAAAGCCCTATGCCCTCGTCGCGGTGGCTGCCGGAGACGGCATGGCCGAGATCTTTAAGGGCATCGGCGCGACCGACGTCATCCAGGGCGGCCAGACCATGAATCCGAGTACGGAGGATATTCTTCTGGCGGCGGAAAAGGCCTGCGCGGATACGGTCTATATCTTCCCGAACAATAAGAATATCATTCTTGCTGCCAACCAGGCGGCAGCCATCGAAGAAAACTGCCATATCGTCGTGGTTCCGACCAAGACGCTGCCCCAGGGTATCACCGGCATGATCAATTTCTCCCCGGAGCTTTCTCCGGAAGAGAACCTGTCCGAGATGGAGCAGGAGATCGCCATGGTGCGTACCTGCGAGGTCACCTACGCGGTGCGCAATACCGTTATCGACGGCAGGGAGATTCACGAGGGAGATATCATGGCCATCGGCGACAGCGGTCTTCTCGCCCTCGCCGGCGATGCGGAGGATGCGGTCATGAAAGCCCTCGCCGAGATGGCAGATGAGGATGCCGAGCTGGTGACCATCTACTACGGCGCAGATACGCCGGAGGAGAAGGCGCAGGAGCTTCTTGAGAAAGCCCAGGCGGAATTTGCCGGCTGTGAGGTGGAGCTTCACTACGGCGGACAGCCTGTCTACTATTATATTGTTTCGGTGGAATAATCTGCCGGAGGACATCAGAAACTGCGGGACTGCCGGTGACTGCCGGCAGTCCTTTTTCTGAAAGGAACAGAAAGCCTTATGGATCGTCGTGATATCACGGAGCTTAGAGGAATCGGAAAAAAGACCGGAGATCTCTTCCGGAAACTCGGCGTAAATACGGTGGAGGATCTTCTGCATTATTATCCGAGAGGATATGACGCCTACGAACAGCCGAAGGAGATAGGAAATCTTGTTCCGGAACGGATGGGCGCGGTGCTGGTGAGACTTCCGAAGACCCCGGACGTGGTCCGCTACGGAAGAATGCCCGTCGCCACCGTCACGGTAAGCGATGAGCGGATGGATGGCGGAAGCGTATCCCTTACCCTGGTCTGGTTCAATATGCCCTGGATGAAAAAGCAGCTGCACGCAGGACAGCAGTATGTATTCCGCGGCAGAGTCACCAGAAAACGGGGACGGCTCACCATGGAACAGCCCGAGGTGTTCACACCGGAAGGGTACCGGGCCGTGGCAGACACCATGGTGCCGGTTTATTCCCAGACAAAGGGTCTGGGCAATAAAACCATACAGCGGACGGTGCAGGAGGCCTGGAACTCCATGGGCACATCTCCTGCGGAGTATCTGCCGGATGCGCTGTTAGAAAAGCATAAACTCATGGGATATGCAGCGTCTCTCGAACGGATCCATTTCCCAAAGAACCGGGCAGAGCTTACGGAAGCGAGAAAACGGCTGGTGTTTGACGAGTTTTTCCTCTTTTCCCTGTCAGCCAGGCTTCTGCGGGGGGCAGGGGAGGCCCAGCGCAGCTACTATCCCTTTACCGCCTCCGACGGGAGTCCGGATATTCTGAAGAAGCTTCCCTTTGCGCTGACGGATGCCCAGGAGAAGGTGCTTGCCGAAATCCGGGGGGA
>DMCD01000059.1 GCA_003445895.1 Lachnoclostridium sp.
GCCACCAGCTCGGTTTCCCCTTCGTTATAGTCAAAGACGGCTCCGGAGATGACAAAGGAATTCTTCCCGTTATCCCAGGTAAGGAGCAGCTTTACCCGCTCTCCGTTCAGATACGCCGGCACATATCCCATGACGGTAGAGGTGCCGTCCTCCTCCAGGATGGTTTCCGTGTGATAGAAGGATACCGGCTGTCCGTTCAGTGTCAGGATAGTTCCGTCGGTTTCCCCGATGAGGTCGCCATTTTCATCAAAGGTGAAGGTGGTATCCAGACCGAGATCAATATATCCCTCTCCGTCATCGTAGAAGGTATTCAGGTCCAGGCGGCTGACCTTAGACCACATATCCTCGGACAGATGCAGGGTGTGGGTGCCGTCCTCCTTCTCCGACCATACCAGCTGATTTGCATCAAACTGATTTGTGGTGATGTACTGCTCCATGGATTCCGGGGAAATGGCTCTGTCATAGACGCCGCCTCCTCCCATGAACAGGGAGAACAGCTCCTCCATGGAAACCTGCTGGCTTCCGTATCCGCTGCCGGAAAGACCGCCGTAGGGGGAGGTGGATCCGCCGTAGTACTGCCCGGAAGCCTGTCCTGCGCCCTGGTAGGTTGCAAAGGCCCGGAGGCAGTCAGAGTAATCCTCATCCATGCCGATGGCCTCATAGGTGTTCAGCATAGTGGAGAGGTATTTTTTATTCTTCTGCGGGAAGTAGATGGAAAGTCCGTAGGAATTCGGCATGTTCGACGAAGTCCTGTTGTACTTTACGGCTCCCAGTATGGATTCCGCCAGCTCCTTTGCGCTGTCGGTTCCCACCCGCTGGGCGAAGTCTACCAGGTCCACCTGGTCGATCTTGGAGGATCTGGCAAATTCTCTTGCATTGTTTCTCGCGCTGGAAACGGTCTGGTACTCACTGGATGTAATCATGCTGCTGGCATCCTGGGAGAACGCAGAAAGCTTCTTCGGCATGGTATTGGAAAGCTCCGCCAGGTCCACCACGGAAAGGGTGGTCGCCTGTCCGCGGCACTTCTGATTGCACACTGCCACGAAATCATCGGCGATCTTCTTGCCGATCTGGGCCGTGGGCATGGAGGTATTGCGGGAAAGCTCGGTCAGCCAGTTGCTGTAATACCAGCCCACGCCGGGCTCCGTCTCCTCGGAAGCCACCAGATAATCGGCGTAGTCAGAAAGCATCAGAGCGTTCTCCGCGGTAGCCATCAGGCATGCGTCGAAGCCGATGAAATCAAACTTCATGCCCGCACTCTTCAGCGCGCTGTTGATGGCAGCCAGGTTCATAGCTCCGCTGGAGGCGTGCTTCTCGTCATATCCGTAGCCGGTCACGGAACCGCCGCCGTGATCCCAGAAGATCAGCTCATTGCGGTTTGCCGGGAAATTCGACTGGCAGAACTTGATGAACCGGGTCAGAGTCTGGGGATCCGTCATGACGCGGTCCCCGTCGTCGTCCACCAGACGCTCCAGTCCTCTGGAGGAGAACCGGTAAACCTGGTTCCGTCTCTCGCTGATAAAGTTATTTCTCCAGGACTTGCAGCCGCCGGTATAGACAATAATATTGACATTGTCACTCAGCGTGGCATTCTGCATCTCCTGCAGATCATAGGTGGCCATGCTGCTGCGGGATTCCAGATCCGTACCGCACATATAGACCATGATGGTGACGGTATCCTGGTTATTACCCTTGATCTTTGTAAATTTGTTCCGGGAACCCGGTGCCACGCTCTCATCCAGCGTACCGGTGTTGTCATCGATGCCGCTCCAGGATGCGGAGGAGGTTCCGGTCATGCCGTAGGCGCTCTCCGAACCGAACAGCCCTGTCAGCATATCCATATCAAATCCGTAGGACTGGGAATAGTTCGCTTGCTGGGAACTCTGCGCGGAACTGCTGCTTCCGGCGGAGCTGTAGGGACTCTGGGTCTGCTGCGGAACACTCGTTTCTCCGGTACCTGTGCCGGACAGCATGGACATGCCGCCTCCGCCGCCCAGAAGAAGAATCAGGCCTGCGATGATAAGCTTCATCAGGCCGCCTCCGCCGCTTCTCTGCGGTCCGCCGCCCGCGGAAGGTGATCCGCCGGCATAGCTTCCGCTTCCGACCTTACCGGTTCCCAGTCCGTCACCGCGCTTATGCACATTGACGCTTCCGCTGCCGACATTTTTTCCATGTCCGGCCGGTCTGTTGTTCATAGCCATAGTACTCCATCCCTTTCGTTGAAATATTTTTCCAGAAACCGGGCGACGCCTTCGCTTTCATTGTCTCCCGTGACAAAATCAGCGGCGCCTTTTATGCGCTCCGGCGCATTGCCCATGGCAACGCCGATGCCTGCTCTCTTGAGCATTCCCTTGTCGTTGTCATTGTCCCCGAAGGCCATGATAGCCTCCGAAGAAATTCCCAGATGCATGCCCAGATGTTCCAGCGCCATTCCCTTGTCGGCACTGCCGTGCACCGCTTCCACATCACGCTCTGCCGTCCGCATGACATGAAGCTTCGTCGTATTCCTGATATGGTCGGCCAGGGCATCCCTCGCCTCCCGATCTTTGGTCACAATCCAGATGTTTTCGATGCCGATAGGCGGATGCTCACAGAACGCCAGAATATCATCCGACGGCCGCCTGCTGGCGAGCACATAGGGAAGAGCTGCCCTTCCCTGAAAAAATGAAACCATCCGCTCATAGGTTTCCCGGTCCGAATAGCCGTAGCCGCCGTCAAAGATTCCGTAGACCAGCTTTCTTTCGAGCGCCGTCTTAAGAAGCGGAAGAGCCGTTTCCGGCCGGATATAAAAGCTTCTCAGAACCCGGTTATCCCTGAGGTCATAGGTCACAGCCCCGTTGGAGGTGATGGCATACCGCAGGCCGGGAAGGGATCGCACCTCGGGCGGAAGTCCCGAAAGGGGTCTCCCCGTCACGGGGACGATCTCTATGCCCCGTTCCGAAAGCTCCTCCAGCACCGCGCGGGTTCGTTCCGTCAGCTCTTTTGCGGAAGTCAGCAGCGTCCCGTCCAGATCCAGGCCGATTAAGCGGATTGGTTTTCGTTCAGACTCCATGCTTTGCATCCCGTATCTTTTCCGTCGTCACGCGGTCCACCTCTTCCCGGAGCTTCATAAGCACCGGAGAAAACCGCATATCATCCTTTCCGTAAGTATACTGCAGATCATATTCCAGAGGAAGCCAGGTGGCGATATCCGCCTCATTGTGGGCGATGAGCGCCTCCAGGCGGTCGAGAGCCTTATAGAGCTTTGCTTCCTGCGTTTCTCTCTTCTCCATCTCATCCAGCAGTCCGTTTACCTCCTGCAGGTAAGGTTCGGGGAAGGTCCCCGTCCACTCCCGAAGGAGCCGGTTTTCCCAGGTCCGGTTGTCTTCGGTCTTGACAAATGCCGGGATATCTCCGGTAAATGCCTCCCCCAGATCGTGCAGCAGGCACATCTGAATGACCTTATCCATATCAAGCTCCGGGAAATCCGCTTTCAGGAAATACGCCATGACTGCCAGTCTCCAGCTGTGATCCGCCACGGACTCCTGCTTCCCGCTGGAGGTCCAGCAGTGGCGTTCCGCACACTTCAGCTTTTCACAGACTGCAAGAATATCGAGTAACTTTTTCGGCTCCATAAGAGTCTTTTCCTTTCTCAGAGATTCATGGAATCCAGCATGTCCTGAAGTTCCAGGAACCGTTCCATCCGCTCCTCCAGCTTCTGTTCCGCCTCCTCTTTCGCCGCAGTCAGCTTCTGAAGCTTCACGTAATCGCTGGAA
>DMCD01000226.1:0-2315 GCA_003445895.1 Lachnoclostridium sp.
TCGCCGCCGTCGGCAGTGCCGGTCCGATCCTCAACCTTCTTCTGGTACTCTTCATGGGTGTGGCCGTCGGCGCCAGCATCATGGTTTCCCAGTATTTCGGCGCAAGACAGCGGGAAGCTCTGTCGAAGGCCATCGGCAGCTGCATGATCGCCACAGGCGTCGCATCTCTGTTTATCATGATTGCGGGACCTCTCATCAGCGGGCCGCTGCTCCGGCTCCTCGGGACGCCGGAATCCATCATCGGATGGTGTGAAGAATACCTCTTCATCATCTGCATCGGCATCGCGGGAGGCGGCTATTACAATATCATGGGCGGCGTACTCAGGGGTCTGGGGGATTCCGTCAGCGCACTCATTTACCTGCTGGTGGCAACCCTTCTGAACATCATTCTGGACTACACCTTCGTGGCAAAGTTCGGCATGGGCGTAGCCGGCGTTGCCTGGGCAACCATCATTGCCCAGTTCGTTTCCGCCGTCCTCACGGTCCGGAAGCTGACCCAGATGTCCGATGTCTTTGATATCGGGAAAAAGTACCTGAAGCCCGAGAAAAAGTACATTATGACCCTGATAAAGCTGGGACTGCCCTCCGGCATCACCCAGGCGATTTTCTCCATGTCCCTGATTGTCGTGCAGTCTCTGACCAACACCTTCGGTGAGCTCTACATCGCCGCCAATGTCATCGTCATGCGCGTGGACGGCTTTGTCATGCTTCCGGCCTTCTCCTTCGGCAGCGCCATGACCACCTATGCCGGCCAGAACATCGGCGCAGGAAAGATGGACCGGGTCCGGGAGGGTGCAAAGAACGGAACCCTGGCTGCCATGGGCATCTCCACCATCCTGACAGGGCTCATCCTCATCTTCGGCCGCTATCTGATGGGAATCTTTACCACCACGGAATCCCTCATTACGCTGAGCAACAACATGATGCGGATCCTCTCCCTGGGCTACATCGCCATGGAAGTCACCCAGTGCCTCTCCGGCATCATGCGCGGCGCGGGCGACACGGTCACTCCCATGTGGATATCGATTCTGGTCTCGGTGCTTCTCCGCGTGCCCCTGGCTTACCTCATGGTAAACCTCACCAAGACACCGGAGCTTCCCCAGGGCAACTGCTACATGATGCAGCTTTCCATGCTCATCACCTGGGTCACCGGCGCGTTCATCACCTTTCTCATGTACAAACGCGGCCGTTGGATGGGAAAATCCGTCGTCTGACAGATTTTTTCTTACTATTCCTGCTTGACATTGACCGAAAGCAAGAATATAATGCATAGTAATATCGCGGAAGGGAGAAACAAAGATGAAGAATCAGCTGTTCAATCGATTTTTCAGCTTTTTCGGCGGCTTTTACTTTAGCCGTCTCTTTGGCGTGCTCCCGAATACAACACCCTTGATGGAATGATATGCCGCGATAGATACGTTCAGGAACCTGACGGCCTCGTCCATTATGGGCGGGGCCTTTTGTTATATCAGGATTCCCGCACAGGGTTTGTAAATGGAAAAGACAAACGGGGTTCGTTAAAACAAAACATGCGCAAAGCGCAGAAAAGGAAGGAGAAACCGCCATGGGCAAGTATTTCAATCAGAAGATTGAGTGTGCTTCCAGAGCAGAGATCACCAGAATCCAGGATGAGAGACTGGTAAATACCGTCAAACGGGTTTACGAGAACGTTCCCGCCTACCGCAGAAAGATGGATGAAGCCGGTATAAAACCGGAGGATATCCACGGCATCGCCGACCTTCATAAGCTGCCGTTTGTCACAAAGGCAGACCTTCGGGACGAGTACCCCTACGGTTATCTTGCCTCCCCCTTAAGCGACTGTGTCCGCATTCAGTCCACCAGCGGCACCACGGGCCGCCGGGTTGTCGCTTTCTACACCCAGAATGACATCGACATGTGGGACGAGTGCTGCGCCAGAGCCCTGGTGGCAGCGGGCGCAACCCCGGACGATGTAGTTCAGGTCTGCTACGGCTACGGCCTCTTCACCGGCGGCGCAGGTCTCCACGGCGGTTCCCACAAGCTGGGGTCTCTGACTCTTCCCATGTCTTCCGGTAATACAGACCGCCAGATCCAGTTCATGACGGATCTCGGTGCCACCATTCTCTGCTGCACCCCCAGCTACGCCGCCTACCTCGCGGAATCCATTCATGAGCGCGGTCAGCGGGATCAGATCCACCTGAAGGCCGGTATCTTCGGCGCGGAAGCCTGGACGGAGGAAATGCGCCGTGATATCGAAGACAAACTCGGTCTCAAAGCCCACGATATCTACGGACTTACGGAAATCTGCGGTCCCGGCGTCTCCTTCGAGTGCGATG
>DMCD01000226.1:2378-4899 GCA_003445895.1 Lachnoclostridium sp.
CAGAAGGGCATGCACATCAATGAAGACGACTTTATCGCCGAGATCATTGACCCGAACACCGGCGAGGTGCTCCCGCCCGGCGAGAAGGGCGAGCTGGTATTCACCTGCATCAACAAGGAAGCTTTCCCGCTTATCCGCTACAGAACCCGCGATATCACCTACCTTGACTATACCCCCTGCTCCTGCGGAAGAACCCACGTCCGCATGCACAAGCCCATGGGAAGAAGTGATGACATGCTTATCGTCAAGGGCGTCAACGTATTCCCGAGCCAGATTGAGACTGTCCTCATGAACAACGGTTATCCGGCAAACTACCAGATCATCGTGACACGTGAGAACAACAGTGATAATATTGAAGTACAGGTTGAGATGACGCCGGAGATGTTCTCCGACTCCCTGAGCAAAGTATCCGCCCTCGAGAAGAAGCTGGTGGCCGATCTCAAGTCCATGCTGGGCATCGTATGCGATGTCAAGCTGGTGAACCCGAAGAGCATCACCCGGAGCGAGGGCAAGGCGCAGCGTGTCATTGACAAGAGAAATCTGTACAAGCAGTAAAGGAGGTACGTTACGATGAGAGTAAAACAGATATCCGTTTTTCTTGAAAACAAGCCCGGAAGCCTGGCAGAATTCACACACCTTCTGCAGGAGAAGCACATCGATATGGTAGCTCTCTCCGTGGCAGAAGCCGAGGACTTCGGTATCGCCCGCCTGCTGGTCAATAACGTCCTCGAATGCGTCAATACCCTGAAGGACAATGGCTATGTCTGCTCTCTCACCCCGGTTCTGGCGGTAGAGATCGAAGACAAGCCCGGCGCTCTGGTCCATGTGCTGGATCTTCTCGGCCAGAATGGCATCAACCTGGAGTATATGTACGCTTTCCTGACCAGAAAAACAGACAAGGCTTTCATGGTCCTCCGGGTTGCGGACAATGATCAGGCCATCAAGATCCTGACAGAAGCTGGTATTACCCCTCTGTGTGCGGAAGATATCGTAAAGCTGTTCTAATCTGTTTCATATCACAATATCAGAAAGCCGGTGCCCCGCGGGGTACCGGCTTTCTTGGGTTTTCAGCAGCTTATGCAGTAAGACTCTGCAAAACTCTGTGCAGTATTACTTAATCTCATAGGCGGAAATGTCAAACAGACTGTCATCCGCCTTTTCATCGATGGCATGAATGGTATAGACCGTATCTTTCCCGGCCTCGACGCACACCAGCTTTCCGTCTCCGTCAAAATACAGCACCGTCTCCGGATTCACTCCGTCTTCCGCAAATATCTCCGCGGTATAGGTTTTTCCGTCAAGTTCCCGCTCCTCCTCGGTAAACTCGGAATTCTGCGCCATGGACCACAGCAGGGAATACAGGGAATCCATCAGCAGCGGATTGGCTGTGACAATGGAAGAATCGGTCTGGGTTGCGACAACGCCGGTCTTATCCTTCGGATCCAGGTTGTAGGCCTTGCCTTCCTTGAAAACGGTGATCGTCTCGTCCTCGACGCCGGACACCTTCGTTGTGCAGTCCGAATAGTAAACGCCGTCCTTTGCGTGCACATCGTAGATCTGATCCGAATCCATGGAATTCAGATGAAGCTCATAGTTCAGGTGGGCTCCCGCCGTGGAATCGATCCCGTTATAGAAGGCTGCCGTCTTCGTATCGGCTCCGGAGCTGCCTCCCGCCCGCTTCGCCAGCAGTTCATCCAGGGTCATCACCTCATAATCGGAGGTGTCTGCTCCTTCCTGGGCCAGGTACAGGTACATCTCCCCCGTTCCCATGATATCCAGCTTGATTATGCCGTCCTTCAGGGTGCCTCCGGCCTCTCCGCCGTCATCCATCTTGAGGAAGAACTCTTCTCCGTCCAGCGTCCACTCCGTGATTCCCATGGAATCTCCATCAAAGGACATGCTCCCCTTGCCGCCCTCTTCCAGGGTGATCACTGACTCCATCTCCATATCCGCACTGGCGACCCGGTCTCCCTCTTCCTCGGCGGCAAAAAGAGTATACTCTCCTTCAATAGGGAATTCCTTTTTTGCTTCCGTCTCCGGCTCGGTCGCCGCTTCGGTCGTCTCGGCCGCAGTGGTCTCCTCCTTCGTCTCCGCCGCGGTGGTCTCTGCTGCTGTCGTCTCCGCCGCTGCTGTCTCCTTCGGAGCCGAAGAGCCGCAGGCGCTGAAAAATGACATAACCACGGTCATCACAAGCACTGCCGCAAGCAATCTTCTGTTTTTCATCGTATCTCCTCCTCTCTTGCAAAAGAAAAAAGTACTCCTGATTTTATTATATCCTGCCAACCGCCGGACAAAAGGGACATGCCCCTTTTGTCAATGACAAAACACGATGAGGCCCCGGTTCTTCCCGCAAAGCAGCGGCCGGAAAGCTCTTTTTGAAAAGAATCAAATTTCAGTTGACAAACATAAAAACCCATGATAATATAGTCAAGGTTCTCGCGAGAGACCAAAGATGCTGCTGTGGCTCAGTCGGTAGAGCGTCGCATTGGTAGTGCGGAGGTCACGGGTCCGATTCCCGTCA
>DMCD01000226.1:4949-9012 GCA_003445895.1 Lachnoclostridium sp.
GATTCCCGTCAGCAGCTCTTTTTTATACCCATTTTTCAAAAAGTGCATCCTTCGGGGTGCACTTTTTCGTTATTTCGTTCCCTGAGGTTTTCATAGCGTAATCTCGTAATACTGGCTCATTCTGCCAGCCTCAAAATTGTCATTTTCCCTGCATATCCTTTATTCCGCTCCGATCAGCGGTCTTCTTTTCGGAATTCGTAGATCATTCTGTCGTAGGCCCGGTCGCCGACAACCAGCCCCTTCTCCTCTGTCTGAAGGTGCTTCATGCCCGCCTTTTCCAGCACGCGCCGGGATCCGATGTTCTCCGCGGCACACCAGGCTGTCACCCGCGGGATTTTCTCATTGTCTGTCAGGTATTCCAGCACGCTCCGGAGCGCCGCCGTTGCGATGCCCCGTCCCTGCCAGTCCTTCACAACGCTGAAGCCCACCTCGATCTGGTCCCCCATAAAGTCATAGGCTCCGATGGTTCCCACCAGAACATCGTCCACATCCATCACCCAGGAATAGGAATGAGGATCGTCATACCCTTCAATAAACCGCCGCACCGTTTCTTCCGCCTGTTCCGGGGTCCCGTAGAGATTCCATCCGGAATACCGGGCCATCTCCGGGTCCGTCCCCAGCTTCCGGTAAAGGGGCTCTGCATCCTCCGGAACATATCTGCGGAGAATCATCTCCCCGGCCCATAATTCTGCCGTCCCGTGAACCTCGATCTCCTCGATGGATTCGATCTGCGACTGGTAAATGAGGCAGTCCTCGATGAAGATGCCGTCTTCCTCTCCCCCGTACTCGCACTCCAGGAACTCCGCGCTGCCGTATGCCGCGAGCCCCGAATAGGTTTCTCCGTAAATATCCTTTATGTGGACATGCTTCCGCTCGTATTTTTTCAGGTCCATAACAATCTCCCATGCTGCCGGATTCTCTCTGAATTCTCCCACGCATCTGTTTTTATTATAACATACGGTGATATCCCGCTCCACCGCAAATACCGAGAAACGGTGCCAGGAAGACGGCGTGGATATCGATACCTGGCTTACGGAAGAGGGATATCTGGACTATATCATTCCCCAGATCTACTGGTCCAACCAGTGGGGAGAAGACGGGGCCGTCACCATGTTTACGGACCGCCTGGACCAGTTCCTCGGAAAACGGAAAAACAGCGCCCGCTTCTATGTGGGACTGGCCCTGTACCGGACGGATATCGCCAATGCGAACAATGACCCCGGCTGGGACTTAAAACACACCAATCTGTCAGAACAGATCGCCGAGCTCACAGAAAAGGGCGCCGACGGATACGTCCTCTTTTCCACCCAGTACCTCTACCGGAAATGTGCCGCAGAAGAGCTTAAGCTTCTCATGGACGCACAGAATTGACCTATGTACAAAACAGGCCCATCGCCCAAAAAGGCGATGAGCCTGTCTTCTTATATCGGGTTATATTTACAGTCTTGTCCCCGTCCCCGCCCTCATCTGACAGCTGACAATAGGTTGTAACAGTACACGGTCGGCATACATGTGTAACATTACCGGGCGTACACTGTGAATCAGGGGATTCGAACCCCGTATGTGCCCGACATACTGCCGCAAGGGACGGTTCATTCTCAACCGCGGGAGATCATGTCCACCCCGTCAGACTACCTGCAATGCTGTAATTTTTTTTCGAAGCGTGGGAACATTCCCCCACTGCAGTTACATTCCGATAAGTTCCGTCGTCCAGTTCAGTCCCTGGATGGTCTCGTCCGTTTCCCGGAGCTCCTTCGAGAGCAGGTCAACTTCCTTCTGCAGTTCCCGCACCGACACCGTGCTGAGAACCTTGATCTCCGTCTTGGAGTACCGGGACACCTTCTCGCTGGCATTGTCCAGGAAGCTTCTCATGATGCTGATTTTCCCCTTCAGGCAGTCTCTCTTTGCCAGAAGGTCCGTGAGGGTATACTCCCCGCACACCGTCTGATTGTTGGTCCGGTTGATCGCTGCAATCAGCTGCTCTAAGCGCACAAAGTTCTGATTCAGCTCCTTCAGAAGCTCCTTCGGGTCCTCCGCCGGCTTATCTCCGTCCTGTACCCGGGCATTATTATTCAGTCTCGTGCCCAGCTCCGAAATTCTTCTCTGTAAATCCGCTCTCTCGGATAATGCTGTTGCCAGCTTCATCGCACATCTCCCTCTCTTCTGCTGTTCTGACTTATATCTCTGTTATCTCCGTTATCTCTTTTATCCGGAATCCATTCTCCTCATCCTGCGACAGGATATGCAGGGCAAATTCCAGCTCATCGGCACCCGGCAGAGCAAAGGGATGCTCCTCCAGCACCGTTATCTTCTCCCCGTCCTTTTCGTAGTCCGGGTAAATGCCTCCGTATCCGGCCTTCTTCAGTCGCCGGTCCGCTTCCCTGCGCATCGCCTGCTGCCTGTTTTCTTCCGCAGGCGCATATCTCCTCACCGGATAGGCTGACGATGCCTGGCAGATCCGGCCATAAAGAAGCCGAAACAATTTCCCGGAGGCAGCCATGCGGGAACGGATCCCTTCCTCCGGTCCGTTCTCCCGGATAAGCTTTGCCAGCTCCTCTTCCCCGGCGGCCTCTGCCATATCAGCCATGACGCTCCGTCCTTTCTCACTGTCCGGATACCATTCATCCAGGCTTTCTCCGATGGGAGAAAAATCCCGGAAGGGTTTATACTCAATCAGCGGAATCAGCTCCCTCTCCCGGTCATTTACTACCTCTTCTCCGAGAAAGGTCAGCTTGTCGCTGATGGTTCCCACCATATAGACCAGCATCCGCATATGCTCATATCCCGTTTTCCAGCAGTGGATGATCCGGTGATACTGATACAGGGTCTGCCGGTACCGGGCCCTGCGGTACCAGATGGTGCCGCAGATCCCATCCTCTGTCCTGAGGCAGATTCCCTGCCGTCCCTCCGCGCAGAGGGCCACCGCATCGATCACATCCTCCGTGTCCTCCGGCATATCTTCGGGCACTTCGGCATCCTCCAGCACGCACCAGGCCTCTACCGCATCGCTCATCATATAGGGAATATACACCCGATTTCCTCGGAGCATCAGCTCCAGGGCCTCCGCGTCGCAGATATCACGCACATACTGTACCAGCTCCTGCGGTGTCAGCTCTTTGTCCTGCATCACCGGCATATCGGTTTCTGTTGTCCTGCGATTCATGCCGTCAGCCCCGGTCATTCCGCGATCTCATACTGGAACATCTCATATTTCAGGCGTGTTCCCTCACCGATGCTGTCCGGGAGAAGCGCTCTCGCCACCAGTTTTGTCTCGTCGGATATCTCATCCGTGCGCTGCAGATGGGCGTAATCACCGTCGATCTGCTGCACCACATAGTAGATTGTCTCCAGTTCCACAGGATCTCTCCTCTCTTATATTCGTTCAGCGCAGCTTGCACACATCCACCCATTTCAGATATTTGGAGGTCAGCTCCAGATCCGGAATGGTCTGGCGCACGGCGCTGTGGTCGTTGCCTGCTGCCGGATATACCACATCAAAGCGCTTGAGCGACTCGTCCAGGAATACTCTCACGCCCTCCTTGACCGCATAGGGGCAGACGCCGCCCGGCGCGTGGCCGATGGCTTCTTCCACGTCATCCCAGGGGATCATACGGGCCTTCTCGTGGAATTCTCCTTTATACTTGTGGTTGTCGATCTTCACATCGCCCGCCGCCAGAATGAGAATCGGGCCCTCCGCCGTGTGAAAGGCCATGGTCTTGGCAATCCGTGCGGGCTCTGTTCCTACAGCGGCCGCTGCCGCCTCCACGGTGGCGCTGGATTCCTCCACCTCAATGATATTCTGATCCTGTCCCAGCTCTTTCAGGTAAGCTCTGACTTTTTCAATGGACATGGGGGTTGCTCCTCTCTTATTCTTATTCCGTCTTCCCGGCCTCAACCGCAGCCCAGGTCTTCACCAGCTCCGCCGCCTCAAGCAGTGTGGGGAAGACATAATCGCAGATGGCCCGGATTTCTTCCGCAGGCTCATCCAGGTCCGGAATGTCTATCACCATGCATCCGGCCCTGTGAGCGGAGAGCAGACCGTTGGGACTGTCCTCGAAAACAA
>DMCD01000226.1:9197-11471 GCA_003445895.1 Lachnoclostridium sp.
TCTTTGGCCTGAGGCCTCGCTGTCCCCGTGGCGATGCAGGTTTTGATGCCCTTCTCCTTCAGCACCTTCAGCAGCTCAAAAAGGCCGGGCTTCAGGGGAACGCCGTGCTCTGCGATATACTTTTCCACATAAAGTGTCCGATAGGACCGCACATGATGATACAGCTCTTCGCTGCCGTACCAGCCGGCGAATGCCGCCGCATTCACTTTCAACGGCCGTCCCCGGAACTCCAGGACCTGCTCTCTTGTCAGGCCGCAGCCGCACTGCGCAGCGCCCCAGACCCATCCTTCCACGGAGAGACGCTCCGTGTCAAACATGGTTCCGTCCATATCAAATAAAGCTGCCTTGATCATAGTGCCCCTTTCCTGTCCTATGAAAACCGGTTGCAATTTCCCCGTGGTATGCTATAATAATCCTTGCTGTGGGGACGTAGCTCAGCTGGGAGAGCGTTGCGTTCGCAACGCAAAGGTCGCGGGTTCGAATCCCGTCGTCTCCACTTTTTTGAATGGCAGAACCGGATTACGGTTCTGCCATTTTTCATGCCATATTATTTTGCTTTTGCCATCCGCTGTCTCACGATCTCGAAGGCCAGCACGCCTGCTGCCACGGACGCATTCAGGGAATCGATGTCACCGTGCATGGGAATGGAGGCGATGATATCGCACTTCTCCTTGACGAGGCGGCTTACGCCCTCTCCTTCATTGCCGATGACCAGTCCGATGGGGCCGGTCAGGTTCTGGCGGTACATCACGTCATCCCCCATATCGGCGCAGGCAAACCAGAGGCCTTCTTTCTTCAGATCCTCGATGGTCTGGCCCAGGTTTGTGACCTTCGCCACCGGCGTGTAGTTCAGCGCTCCCGCGGAAGCCTTCGCCACCACGGAGGTCAGGCCCACTGCCCGGTGCTTCGGGATGATGACGCCATGGGCGCCGGCCAGGTTGGCGGTTCTTATGATCGCCCCCAGATTGTGGGGATCTTCAATGCCGTCCAGAAGGATCAGGAAAGGATCCTCCCCCTTCTCTCTGGCCTTCTCCAGCATATCCGAAACCTCTGCATAGGCAAATGCCGCCGCATAGGCGATGACGCCCTGATGCTTTCCGGTCTGGGACATCTGGTCCAGACGCTCCCGGCTTAAGAAGTTGATGACGGTCTCCTGCTTCCTTGCCTCCCGGAGGATGGACTTCACCGGTCCGTCCTGGCATCCGTCCAGCACAAAAAGCTTGTCGATGGTGCGGCCTGCCCGGAATGCCTCCAGAACGGCATTTCTGCCCTCCAGACGGTTCTCATCGGGAATCACCGGGTCCCTGCGGAACCCTTCTTCTCTTCTGTCTTTAAAATCCTTCAAGATTTACTCCTGTTTTTCTTCAATCACTGCAAATCCCTGCCGGCAGATCTCACCGATCCGGCCGTACTGCTCTGTTAAAAGCAGCCATCCCATCAGGGCTTCAAACCCGGTGGCAATGCGGTATTCGGAGAGGCTTGCATTCTTTGCCCTGGAATAGGACTTTGCATTTCTCCCCCGGCGGAACATGCTTTTTTCTTCTTCGGAAAGCTCCTCTTCCAGCGCATGGTAGATGGCTGCCTGCGCCTGGGCCTTCACCAGCCCGGTGGTAATGCGGTGCAGCTTTTCCACCGGGGCCTGTATTCTGGAAAGGACGTGGCTTCTGGCCATCAGCTCATAGACCGCGTCTCCCAGATAAGCCAGCTGCAGGGGCGAAAAGTCGGTAATATCGTGGTCCGGAAGGACCAGGGCCCGTCTCAGGCCGTCAAGACTCTTCTCCCCGGGTTCCATCAGGCTCTCTTCCATTTCACACCCTCTCTGGTATCCTCCAGGATGATGCCCTTGGCCAGAAGGTCTGCGCGGATCTGGTCAGCCTTCGCGAAGTCCTTCGCCTTTCTCGCTGCCTGGCGGGCCGCGATCATCTCCTCAATCTCGGAATCCAGCACTTCTTCCTTCTTGTCCAGAATGATGCCCAGCACGTCGCAGAGCTTCCGGAAGGTATCCCGTACCAGGGTGACATATTCCTTTGTGCTCTCCGGCTTCACGGTGGAGTTGGAGAAACGTACCATCTCGAACACAGCGGATACCGCATCGGCGGTATTGAAGTCGTCGTCCATGGCAGCCTCAAACTTCTCCACGAAGGATTTGACTTCGGAAGCATTTGCCAGCTCTTCCTCGGTCATCGGGCCTTCCTTTGCGGTCTTCAGGGCATTGTCCTGGTTCTCGGCCGCGGTGCGGATTCTCTCCAGGCTGGTCTTGGCCATCTCCATCAT
>DMCD01000005.1:0-4125 GCA_003445895.1 Lachnoclostridium sp.
GGCGATATCGTTTCCTATGACAAGGACAACGACAGCTTTGTGTTCGGCGGATTTGAGGACGGCTACGCCTATGACAAGGATCGCATCGCCCAGGATCTGGCCCAGGCAATGAAGAATGATTATACCGCGTCCATCCAGGCGGCCGGTGCCGTGGTGGAGGGCGTGAGCCAGTCCGTCAAGGACCAGTATAAGACCATCGGCAGCTTCACCACGAAGACGACGGCCAATGAGGTGAGAAACAAGAATGTCCGCCTCGCAGCGGCAGCGGTCAACGGAACGGTCCTGCGGCCCGGTGAGGAATTCTCCTTCAACGGCACCGTGGGCGAGAGAACCGAAGCCAAGGGCTACGGCCCGGCCGGCGCCTACAACAACGGCGAAGTGGTGCAGGAGATCGGCGGCGGTGTCTGCCAGGTTTCCTCCACGCTCTTCAATGCGGTGTACCGCGCAGGCCTCACAACGACCTACCGCCGGTCCCACACCTTTGAACCCAGCTACGTGACGCCGGGATGCGATGCAACCGTATCCTGGGGCGGTCCGGATTATAAGTTTGTCAACAACTCCAGCCATGCCATCGGCATCCGCGCTTCCTACTACAACCGGGAGTGCTCCGTATCCATCTACGGCGTGCCGGTTCTGGAGGACGGCGTGACCTGGTCCATGGATTCCCAGAAGATCAAGGACCTTCCGCTGGAGGAGCCGCAGATTATTACCGAAGGCAGCCCGAGCGCCGGTTCCACCGGAAGCGAGTGGGAGGTCTTCAAGATTATCCGCAAGAACGGCGAGACGGTAGAGCGCGTCCGCGACCATACAGCCCTTTATAAGGGTCACAGACCGACAGTTCTGGCCGGCGGCCTCATCGATGAGGAATCCGCGGAGATCATTCCGGGAGCATCCGAGAGTGAGAGCAGCAGCGAGAGCGGCGAGGCAGCAGGCCCCGGCGCCACCGATGAGCAGGCAGGTCCGGGAGGCGGTCCGGCAGGTCCGGGCGGCGGCACAAGCGCGGCACCGAAGACCACGGCATCCGATGAGGAGGCTCTCGGTCCGGGCGGCGGCACTGCAGCACAGTCGTCCCACAGCGGCGAAGAAGCGCCCGGCAATGTGGTGACGGCACCGGCCTCCGGAGACAGCAGCGGTCCGATGCCCGGCGACGAGGAGGACGACATCTCCGATGATTCGGCCGGCCCCGGCGGTCCCGGCGCAGCGCAGGTCGTGGTACCTACGTCGGCGGAATAAAAAAATATTATGAATACATATTCAGGCAGCAGCCCTTCGGGGCTGCTGTTTTGTGTTATACTGAACGGAGAAAAACAATACCGACGGAGGTCCGATATGCGAAGTTTCATCTATGAAAACTCGACAAAGGTATATTTCGGGGAGGGATGTGTCCGCGACCATCTCGAAGAGGCCCTTGCACCCTACGGGAACAACATTCTGCTGGGATACGGCGAGGGTTCCGTGTTCCGGAACGGCGTCTATGATGAGGTGACGGGGATTCTGAAAAGAGCGGGAAAGAATGTCATCGAATTCTCCGGGATTATGCCGAACCCCACCTGCAAAAAGGTGCTGGAAGGAAAAGAGCTGGTAAAGAAACACGGCATTGACCTGATTCTGGCCATGGGCGGCGGTTCCGTCATGGATTGCTGCAAGGCGGTGGCGGTGGCAGCCTCCACGGATAAGGACTTCTTTGAACATTTCTGGGAAGTGAATGAGCCCATCGATTTCCCGCTGGTTCCGGTGGGAATCATCGAGACCGTGCCGGGAACGGGCAGCGAAGTGAACGGATGCGCCGTGGTGACCCACGAGGAGAAGAAGATCAAGACAGACCATGACTACATGGAGCTGAATGCCCGGTTTTCCTTCCTGGACCCCACCTATACCTATTCCGTTTCCCCCTTCCAGACGGCGGCGGGCGGATTCGACATGCTGAGCCATGTGATGGAGGTTTACTTCTCGGCGCCGGATGACAACAACCTGTCGGACGCTATCTCCGAGGCCATCATGCGGGATGTGATAAGAAATCTGCCGAAGGCGCTGAACAACCCGACGAGCTATGCCGCCAGAAGCGCTCTCATGTGGGACGCCTCCATGGCGGAGACCCGCCACATCAAGCTGGGCAAGCAGCTGGACTTTGAAGCCCATCAGATCGAACACCAGATGAGCGCATTTACCAACTGCAATCACGGCGCCGGGCTCGCGGCCATCATGCCGGTGTATTACCGCCACATCCTTCGCGACGGACAGAAGAAATTCGCCATGTTTGCCGAGAATGTCTGGGGGATTTCACCGGAACACCGCACCGAAGAAGAGATGGCAGAAGCCGGCCTTGCGGCGCTGGAGGAGTTTATTGCCTCCATCGGGCTGCCGACGAACCTCCGGGAGCTGGGATTCGGAGAAGCAGAAAAAGAAATGCTGCCTGCAATCGCAGACAGCGTGGGAATCAATCATGGGGGATACCGGGCACTGACAAGGGATGAAGTACTCGAAATTCTTCAAGAGAGCTGGTAATAATAAGACAACATCCGGCAAGGCTTCCAATCAGCATCACTCCTCCGGGAACCGTTTGCACTTGGTCCTCGCGCGGAAGAGGGCTCACTCCGTGAGCCTCTGAAGCGCTCAAAGCCGCGCGGCTCTCGCTCCGTTCGGAGCGAGCGGAGCAGCGGTACTAAGCTCGTGCACGCACTCGCCAAGTACCGGCGCTGCGGATGTTCCCTTCGGAGTACGCTGATTATCCAGCCTTGCCGGGTGTTGTTTTTATTCTCAGTCCATCGGTGCCTGGTAGAATTTTCCGAAGAACTGTGTGGTCTTCATGACGTTGATAATGGCTGCGGGATCGGCCTCCAGGATTACTTCGACGGCTTCGTGAGCCTCGTAGGAGGAGGTGACGGTGGTCAGCATGTACATCTTTTTTCCGCTGTAGCCGCCGGTGACTTCGGTCCAGGAAATTCCGTGCTTGGTAGATGCCAGGTAGGCTTTCAGGACCTCGTCTTTCTTCATGGTGGTGATCTGCAGGGTCAGACGGTCAAACCGGTGATGGAAGGTGGAGATGGTCCTGGTGGTGACGAACTGGAAAAGGATGGAGTAAGCTGCGTTCATCCAGCCGAACAGCATTCCGAATACCACATAGAGGATGCAGTTACAGACGAAAATCTGCGTCCAGATGGACTGCCCGGTCTTGTTGGAAACATAGAGGGCGATGAAGTCGGTTCCGCCGGAGGAGGCATTGCCCTTGAGGGCAATGACGCAGGCCATGCCGTTCAGCACGCCGCCGAAGATGACGTCCAGCATGGGGTCATCGAAAATGACCGGGAAATGGAAAAACTCCAGGGCGAAGGAGCAGAGGACAACGTTCAGCAGGGAAAAGAAGGTGAATCGCTTGCTGATGGCCCGGCTGCAGAGAAGTCCCACGGGAATGTTGAAGCAGAGCATGCCCAGGGATGTGGGAAAACGCAGGCCGAAGCGGCTCGCCAGCATGTCGATCAGGATGGCAAGACCGGTAAATCCGCCCGAGAGCAGTTCTGCGGGACGGACGAAGGTCTGGATGACAAAGGCATAAAGCAGGGCGGAGGCGATGGTTGTGCAGAGGGTGAAGGCATTCTTCACAACCGGGTTTCTGTGCCATACCCGCCAGCGCTGTTCAAGAGTACGTAAATCCATAAAAGTCTGTGTCCTTATTCTGTGTCCATAATTTACAAGAGGGGCTGCCGCTTTCGGGAAAACCCGGAGGCGGCGGCCCCTGCCGTTTCTTTCAGATGCCCGCAGCATGGGAAATGCGCGGACAGTTTCATTATCTGCGGTTGGATCTGCGCCAGATGTGCATCTTCTCCGCTTCCGCAATCAGCTGATCCCGGAAATCCGGATGTGCCACGGAGATGATGGCCTCAGCTCTCTGCCAGGTATTTAAGCCCTTCAGGTTGACCTTGCCGTACTCTGTTACCAGATACATGATGGTGGTTCTGGTGTCGGTGGCAATGGAACCCTCCGCCAGGGTGGGACGGATGCGGGACTGCATCGGCTGGCCCTTCGGCTGGAAGGTGGAGGACATGCAGATAAAGCTCTTGCCGCCCTTGGACAGGTATGCGCCCATGACGAAATCCAGCTGGCCGCCGGTTCCGCTGATGTGCTTGG
>DMCD01000005.1:4237-6222 GCA_003445895.1 Lachnoclostridium sp.
TTGATGGAGATGAAGTTGTCGATCTGGCCGACAACGTAAGGATCGTTTGTGTAGTCCACCGACTGGCTCATGCAGCCCGGGTTGTGATCCAGGTAGTCATAGAGCTTCTGGGTGCCGGCGCCGAAGGCGTAGGTCTGGCGGCCCTTATCGATGTTCTTCTTTGCGCAGGTGATCTTGCCTGCATTGGCGATGTCTACGAAAGCATCCACATACATCTCGGTGTGTACGCCCAGATCCTTTAAGTCGGATTCTGCGATGAGCGCACCGACGGCGTTCGGCATTCCGCCGATGCCCAGCTGCAGGCAGGCGCCGTTCGGGATTTCTTCCACGATGAGATTAGCTACGGCCTTGTCGACGTCCGTGGCGGGACCGCCTTCACCCATGCATGCGATGGGCGGATTGTCGCCTTCTACGATCATATCAACATTGGAGATATGGATGTCCGCTTCGCTTCCGCCGAAGCAGTAGGGCATGTTTTTGTTGACCTCGACGATCACGCACTTTGCAGTCTCGCATACGGCAGCGAGATGGGAGGCGTTCGGTCCGAAGTTGAAGTAACCGTGCTCATCCATCGGGGTTACCTGGATGATGGCAACGTCCGGCTGGGGCATATTGCCGTCCCGGTAGAAGCGGGGAAGCTCACAGTAGCGCATCGGAGAGTAGAAGGAGAATCCCTCTTTGATGGCCTTGCGCTCGATGCCGCCCATATGCCAGGAGTTCCAGGTCATATGTTCCGCCGGGTTTTCAATCTTGAAGATCTCCGGTACCCACATGCAGATGCCGCCGCGGAAATTCACATCGTGAAGCTCCGGAAGGCGCTTCGCAATTTCCTTATCTACTGCAACCGGAATGCCGGTGGTCCAGCCGTAATCAACCCAGTCACCGGATTTAACGACGGATGCGGCCTTTTCCGCAGATACCAGTTTTTCCTGATACATTTTTGTCATATCCATATTTGTCCACCTTGTCCTTTTAAGGAATCATTTTGCTTTCCTCAGTTTAGCATTTTGCATAAATACTGTCAACAATAGAGGAGCCAACGGTGGGGTCGATTGATTAGTGCAGTTATTACTATCGATAAATGAGTAATTTACATTGATATTTATTTGACAGTAATTTATGAGGGTGTTAGAATTAAATTACTGTAATTATGGGGTAAGTGGGCCCATTTTCGGGTCCGCGGAAAACAGAAATGCGTGCCAATCTGAATCCAAAAAACAGGTCAGAAGAAGCAGGAGGAAAAACAAAATGGCAAAGAAAGTAGTTTTAGCAGGAGCATGCCGTACGGCAATCGGTAAGATGGGCGGAGCCCTCAGCACAACCCCGGCAGTACAGCTTGGTTCAATCGTTATCAAGGAAGCGCTGAACCGTGCAGGCGTTAAGCCGGAGCAGGTTGATGAAGTCCTGATGGGCTGCGTTATCCAGGCAGGTCTGGGCCAGAACGTGGCAAGACAGGCTTCCATCAAGGCCGGTCTTCCGGTAGAGGTACCGGCAGTTACCATCAACGTCGTATGCGGTTCCGGTCTGAACTGTGTGAATATGGCTGCAGAGAAGATTCTTGCAGGTACTGCTGATATCGTTGTTGCAGGCGGTATGGAGAATATGTCCATGGCACCGTACGCTGCTATGAAGGCACGTTTCGGATACAGAATGAACAATGCAACTCTCGTTGACACCATGGTTAACGACGCTCTGTGGGACGCATTCAATAACTATCACATGATCCAGACCGCAGACAATGTAGCTGCAGACTGGGGCCTTACCCGTGAAGAGCTGGATGAGTTTGCAGTAAAGAGCCAGGCAAAGGCTGCTGCAGCACAGGCAAACGGCCGCTTCAAGGACGAGATCGTTCCGGTAGAGGTTAAGCAGAAGAAGCAGGTTGTCGTTGTGGATACCGATGAGGGTCCGCGTGCCGGCACAACCATGGAAGGTCTTGCAAAGCTTAAGGCTATCAACCCGAACGGCGTTACCACCGCAGGCAATGC
>DMCD01000288.1 GCA_003445895.1 Lachnoclostridium sp.
TGCTGGTCGCCCAGGTTGACCTCCACATAGGTGTTGCCGATGCCGGAATTCTCGCGGCTCGCCGCCGTCTGCTTGTAGATGGGTTCGCGCTCCACATCATCCCCGGCCTGGATCAGCGAAATCAGCTGTGCGGTCTCATCCTTCTGATTGATGCGCCAGCCGTAGGTGCCGCCCTTAACCTCGATGGTGCTTCCGGAGGTGGTCTTGAACTGCTTGATGCCGCCGTAGGTATCGCGGCGGGAAGCCAGATCCTTCACATACTCGGCGACCATGGCTTCGTTGACGGTGACATTGCCCGCTTCATCGAAGCCGACCCACTCATGGATCTTGTCGCCGTTGAGCACCTCGGTCTCATCGCCGAACTTATAGGTGATACTCATGACGCAGGCTTTATTGAGCTTTTCCACCGTGGCGTTGAGTCCCGGGTCGTCCTGCTTCACCGCTGCTTCTTTATACACCCCGGCCTCGTCCAGAACCAGAACGGGCTGCAGGTTCAGCATGGCATTGTAGGCTGCTTCCTGAAGCTTTGTCTCATCGATGGCCGTCCCCTCGGTCTCGGGGATCACCTTATAGCCCTCGCCGTTAATGTAATCCGAGATATAGGCATTTTCCGGACTGGTCTGATTGGCCCGGTCCATGCAGGACAGGGCGCCGATCTCCCGGTAGAGCGCCGACTCGTCAAAATCGATCACCGTATCGATGGTAAATGACTGCGGATTCTTCTTTCTCGAAAGCCATGTATACTTATTCTGTTCTGCCAGAAGCTTCTCGATGCTGCCGTCAAACACGGTCTGAATTCCGACGGCATCACCCGCAATCTCCTCTGTATTTCCGCCCCGCTCTTCCAGGGAAAGACTGTACTCCGTGGCGCCCTGGTTGATGAGGTTCTTGACCTCCTCCACCGACTTTTCGGACGCATCCACGCCGTTGATGCTGGTTCCCGGAAGGAATACGTTATTATACTTCTGTGCCACTGCCGCGTAGGCTCCGCCGGCTCCCAGTGCGCCGACAAGCACGACACATCCCAGAACCTTCAGCACCTTTCCGGCGCTGCCGTCAGACTCCCCTGGTTTTCTCGCGCGGCTTCTTCCTCTGCTCTGCACATTCTGCTCCTGTGCCTGGGCAGTTGTTTCCTGAACTTCCGCCATTGGTTAATCTATCCTCCAAAATACCCCATAAAAAAAATCTGCTGCACATAGACGGTTTCATTTTACAGAACCGATTTCGAATAGTCAACATCGCAACTCCTACGATTCTCTTAACAAATCCGATACGCTGCATCACTTCGGGGATGAAGAAAAGGCGCAGACTTATGCCGCGCCTTTCTCTCTTCTTTTTATTTGAAAATTCCCTTTTTCTTCGGTTTTTCGGGCTCTCTGCCGTTCATTGCGGCATCGTAGTTCCGGAGGGCCTCCTTCTGGGCCTCGGTCATCTTCGTCGGCACCTGCACCACCAGGGTGACATAATGGTCGCCCCGCACCTGCGGATTCCGCAGGGAGGGAACACCCTTGCCCTTCAGACGTACCTTGGTGTCTGTCTGGGTACCCGGCTTCACCTCATATTCCACTTCGCCGTCCACGGTCTTGATGCGGATCGGTCCACCCAGGGCCGCTGTGGCAAAGGATACCGGAACCGTGGAAAAGATGGTGGTATCCTGACGGCGGAATACCGGATGGGGTGATACAATCACTTCCACCAGCAGGTCGCCTCTCGGACCGCCGTTGATGCCCGGCTCGCCGTTTCCTCTGTCGCGGAGACTCTGACCGTTGTCGATACCGGCCGGAATGGTGACCTTGATGGTCTTCTTCTTCGTCACATATCCCGTACCGTAGCAGTCCGGGCACTTATCCTTGATAAACTGGCCCGTGCCGCCGCAGTCCGGACAGGTTGTGACATTCTGAACCTGGCCGAAGAAGGACTGCTGCGTATAGACGATTCTTCCCTTGCCGCCGCACTTCGGGCAGGTCTGCGGGGTGCTCCCCGGCTTTGCTCCCGTGCCGTGGCACTTCGCGCAGGTCTCCTTCAGATTCAGGGTGAGCTCCTTCTCACAGCCCCGGATGGCCTCCTCAAAGGTGATGCGGACGCTGGTCCGCACATTGTCGCCCCGCTGCGGCGCATTGGCGTTTCGTGTGCTTCTCGCTCTTCCGCCGCCGAACAGATCGCCGAAGATATCGCCGAAGATATCTCCCATGTCCGCGCTGTTGAAGTCGAAGCCGCCGAAGCCGCCGGCACCTGCGCCTCCGCCGGCACCGCCGTCAAAGGCCGCATGGCCGAACTGGTCATACATCTTTCTTTTCTCCGGGTCGCTCAGCACGGAATAGGCCTCGGAAGCTTCCTTGAACTTCTCCGCCGCCTCCTCGCTGGGGTTGACATCCGGGTGGTATTTCTTCGCAAGAGCTCTGTATGCTTTCTTCAGAGCCGCGTCATCCGCATCCTTTGGAACGCCCAATACCTCGTAATAATCTCTCTTGCTTTCAGGCATTGTCCAAAATCCTCCCACTTGCTGCTTATTTCAGAATAACGCGCTTTGGATGGCGGAGAGGGACCTCCCGTCAACCGCCATCCATCACGCTTTGTCTTTTATAACGTATTAGACTTCCTTGAAGTCGCCGTCGACAACATTGTCATCGTTCGGTGCGCCTGCGCCGGCAGATGCTCCCATATCCGGAGCCGGGCCTGCCTGCTGTGCACCCTGGGCCTGCTCATAAACCTTGGTGAACAGAGCCTGTGCACTGGTCATCAGCTTCTCCTTTGCGCTCTTGATCTCGTCAATCTGCGCATCGGTCATCTGATCGGCCGGTGCCTTGCCCAGCGCATCCTTCAGAGCCTGCAGGTCTGCTTCTACAGCGGTCTTATCGCTGTCAGCCAGCTTGTCGCCAACCTGCTTTAATGCATCCTCTGTCTGGAATACCATGGCATCTGCTTCATTTCTCGCATCGATGCCCTCTTTTCTCTTCTTATCCTGTGCCTCAAACTCGGCAGCTTCCTTCACGGCCTTCTCGATATCGGAGTCGGACATGTTGGAACCGGAAGTGATGGTGATGTGCTGCTCCTTG
>DMCD01000030.1 GCA_003445895.1 Lachnoclostridium sp.
TTCAAGCGTTCCTGCCTGCCGGACGGCCCGAAGGTAGGTTCCGCCGCTGTATCGCCCCGAGGCGATCTGCGGATGCCCAGCGACGCCTGCGCGGCCCTCTGGCTGGAGGAGCTGGAGGAGATTGAGGCCTGGGTATGATTTCCAGCACGAAGAGTCCCCGGGTGAAGAACGTGACGGCGCTTCTTTCCCGGGCGAAGGAACGGAAAAAGCAGAAACTGTTTATCGTGGAAGGCCCCAGGATGTTTGAGGAGATCCCGGCCGGCCTTCTGCGGGAGACCTACGTGGCGGAGGGGTATCTGGCCCAGCACGGGGAGGAAGCGGAGCGCATGCTTGACGGCACTTCCTATGAGATTGTGACCGACGATGTGATGCGGGCCATGTCGGATACCATCCACCCCCAGGGGGTTCTCGCGGTGGTATCCCAGAAGGAATGGGCGCCGGAGGATGTGCTCACGGCCCGTAAGGACGGGCATCCGGCCCTTCTGATGGTTCTGGAAACCCTGCAGGATCCCGGCAATCTCGGCACCATCCTCCGGATGGGGGAGGGAGCCGGCGTCACCGGACTTCTGGTAAATGAGGAGACGGCAGATATCTATAATCCGAAGGTTATACGGTCCACCATGGGTTCCATCTACCGGATGCCGGTGCTTCGGGTGTCGGATCTGCCGGCCGCAGTCCGGGAGGCAAAGCAGAAGGGAATCCGGATGCATGCCGCCCATCTGGGAGGCATAAGTGTCTATGACAGGGAGGATTACACCGGACCGTCCGCCTTCATGATCGGCAATGAGGCAGCGGGACTCTCCGATACGATGGCGGATCTGGCGGATATTCTCGTCCGCATCCCCATGGCGGGACAGGTGGAGTCTCTGAATGCGGCGGTGGCCGCCTCTGTCCTGGCCTTTGAGGCCGCAAGGCAGAGAAGGATGATATAAGGAGGTTCTTTATGGCAGCAGTGGTGTTGTTTCTGATTCTTGCGATTATTGTGGGAGCCGTGGCCGGCAGCTGTATCCGCATTGTACCCCAGGCCCACGCCATGGTTATCGAGCGGCTCGGAAAGTATGCCGGCACCTGGCATGACGGGCTGCACTTCAAGGTTCCGGTCATCGACCGCATCGCCAAGAGAATGACCCTGAAGGAGCAGGTGGCGGATTTCCCGCCCCAGCCGGTGATCACGAAGGATAACGTTACCATGAAGATTGATACGGTTATCTTCTTCCAGATCATTGACCCGAAGCTCTTTGCCTACGGTGTGGAGAATCCCATCATGGCCATCGAGAACCTGACGGCCACAACACTTCGTAATATCATCGGCGACCTGGAGCTGGATGAGACCCTGACCTCCCGCGAGACCATCAACCAGAAGATGCGCGATGCCCTGGATGTGGCGACGGATCCCTGGGGAATCAAGGTCAACCGGGTGGAGCTGAAGAACATCATGCCGCCTGCGGCCATTCAGGACGCCATGGAGAAGCAGATGAAGGCGGAGCGGGAACGCCGCGAAGCGATCATCCGCTCGGAAGGTGAGAAGAAGTCCACCATTCTGGTGGCGGAAGGAAAGAAGGAGTCGGCAATCCTGGAGGCCGAGGCGGAGAAGGAAGCCGCCATTCTCCGGGCAGAAGCGGCGAAGCAGAAGATGATCCGCGAGGCGGAAGGCCAGGCGGAGGCGATTCTGAAGGTACAGCAGGCCAATGCCGACGGTATCCGGTTCATCCGGGAGGCCGGGGCGGACCAGGCCGTTCTCACCATCAAGAGCCTGGAGGCATTTGCCAAGGCGGCAGACGGAAAGTCCACCAAGATCATCATTCCTTCCGATATCCAGGGAATTGCGGGCCTGGCAGCAGGTCTTAAGGAAATCGCGGGAAATGACGGGAAGGCGGCATCCGAATGAGAAGCGATACCGGAACCTATGCGCTGCATATCGTCGTCGGCTTCGCGCTGCTGGTGATGGTGTTCCTTGTATTTATGGAGCCGGAGACCTATGAGTTTCTGTTCCCGTTTATCTTCTTTACGTCCGCTGCATTTGCGCTGTTCGGAAGCTGGCTCTCCATGCGGAGAAGCCCGAAAAAAGAGCGGAGAAGAACGATGCTTGGCGGGGCGATCCTGTGCGGAATTTTCACCTGCCTGGGGATTCTTGCCGCGGCGGCGGACTGGCTGAGACTCTTGTAATAGGAAACGTTTGGGGGAGATGCATTGAAAACAGAAGTACTGCGGATGCTGAAGGAGGCGGATGACTATGTCTCCGGCCAGCAGATCTGCGAGAAGTTTCAGGTGTCGCGCACGGCAGTCTGGAAGGTGATAAAGCAGCTGGAGGATGAGGGCTATGAGATCGAGGCTGTCCGGCGCCGGGGATACCGGCTCAGGACGGAGGGCGATGTCTTAAGCGCTGCCTCTGTGGAGAGCTCCTTAAATACCGTATGGATGGGAAAGCCGGTGGTGTATTTCGATGAGACCGATTCCACCAACAATGTGATAAAGCGGCTGGCGGAAGAGGGCGGAGTCCACGGAACACTGGCGGTGGCGGATGCCCAGACCGGCGGCAAGGGAAGACGGGGAAGACCCTGGAATGCCCCGCGGGGCGTGGGAATCTGGATGAGTCTGCTGCTTAGGCCGGATATTGCGCCGGCGGATGCCTCTATGATTACCCTGATATCGGCGCTGGCCGTATCCGACGGCATCCGGGAAACCACCGGACTGGATTCGGTCATCAAGTGGCCGAATGATGTGGTGGTGAACGGAAAGAAGCTCTGCGGCATTCTCACGGAGATGAGCTCGGAGATTGACCATGTGAATTATGTGGTTCCGGGCATCGGCATCAATGTGAATACGGAATCATTTCCCGAAGAGATACGGCAGGTTGCCACCTCCGTATATCTGGAGACGGGGAAGAAGGCGAACCGCAGCCGCATCATCGGCGCGGTGCTCCGCCATTACGAGAAGTATTACGACATCTTTATGCAGAAAAAAGACATGACCGACCTGCTGGAGATCTACAACCGGAGGCTGGCCAACAACGGGGCTCCGGTCCGGGTGCTGGACCCGGCCGGGGAGTATACCGGAACAGCTCTGGGCATCAACCATCGTGGAGAACTCCTGGTGGAGACCGAAACCGGCGAAGTGCGGAATGTGCTTTCGGGAGAGGTTTCGGTGCGCGGAATCTACGGCTACGTATAACTGTAATTTGTACTTGATCTGCCAAAAAGATTCCTATATAATGGAGAGTTGCACGGGCCCTTATTTCAGGGGGAGGAAATCCCGCGGCGAAAACGTCCTGTGCAGCATCTCACGAAAGGATGTTACCCGTGAACAAAGAGAAATTTCTAGCAAAATTACAGAAGCTTGCGGAACTTGGGAAGAAGCAGAACGCTGCGCTCGGTATTACTGAGATCAACAATTTCTTTGAAGAAGACAGCCTCACTACAGAGCAGATGGAAGAGATCTACAGTTACCTGGAGAACAGCGGCATCACCGTGCTGACCGATGAACCGGAGGCGATTCCGGAGCCGGAGGAGACGGAGCCGAATGAAGCGGATCTGGAAGCGGCGGCACTGAACGACTTTGACGGACTGGATGACCAGGACGACGATTTCCTGAAGGGCGATGATGAGGATGAGGAGGAAGTGGACCTCAACGCCATCAATCTGCTGGAGGGAATCGGAACCGAGGATCCGGTACGGATGTACCTGAAGGAGATCGGAACGGTGCCTCTGTTAAGTGCGGAGGAAGAACTGAATCTGGCAAAGAGGAAGAGCGAGGGTGACCAGCATGCGAAGGACCGCCTGATTGAGGCAAACCTCCGACTGGTGGTCAGCATTGCGAAGCGCTATACCGGAAGGGGAATGAGCTTCCTCGATCTGGTGCAGGAAGGAAACCTGGGACTGATCAAGGGTGTGGAGAAGTTCGACTACACCAAGGGCTATAAGCTCTCTACCTACGCCACCTGGTGGATTCGCCAGTCCGTGACGAGAGCGCTGGCCGATCAGGCGAGAACCATCCGTGTGCCGGTGCACATGGTGGAAACCATCAATAAGATGTCCAAGATGCAGCGAAAGCTGACGCTGGAGCTGGGATATGAGCCCTCCGTGGCGGAGCTGGCCAGTGCCCTGGAGATGACGGAAGAGAAGGTCATGGAGATCATGCAGATCGCCCGTGAGCCTGCTTCTCTGGAGACTCCCATCGGTGAGGAGGACGACTCCAATCTGGGCGATTTTGTCGCGGACAACAACATCACGACCCCCGAGGAGAATGTGGAATCTGTCATGCTGCGGGAGCATATCGATACGCTGCTGCAGGATCTGAAGGAGAGAGAGCGGCAGGTGATCATCCTGCGGTTCGGTCTCGAGGACGGACATCCCAGAACTCTGGAGGAAGTCGGAAAAGAGTTCAACGTCACCCGTGAGCGTATCCGCCAGATCGAGGCGAAGGCGCTGCGGAAGCTGAGAAATCCGGTGAGAAGCAAGAGGATCCGGGATTTCTTATAATAAGGCCATGGAAAGACAGAACAGGCAGAATTATCAGAGAGAGATGGATCAGCTGATACAGAAGCTTGAGAGCGAAGGACGAGTTCCTTCGCTTTTTCTGCATGCCTGCTGCGCGCCCTGCAGCAGCTACGTGCTGGAATATCTTTCCCGGTATTTCGACATCACCCTGTTTTACTATAATCCGAACATTTTCCCGGCTGCGGAGTATACCGAGCGGGTGGAGGAGGTAAAGCGGCTTCTTCGGGAAATGCCGCTGGTACATCCGGTGCATTTTATGGAAGGAAGCTATAACCCGGAGGTGTTCTATGAGGCCGTAAAGGGCCATGAGGAGGACCCGGAGCGGGGGGAGCGGTGCACCATCTGCTACCGGCTTCGTCTCGAGGAGGCGGCAAGACTTGCGGCAGAGGGCGGCTTTGACTACTTTACCACGACCCTCTCCATCAGCCCCTTAAAGGACTGCGAGCGGCTGAATGCCATCGGGGATGCGATGGGAGAAAAGTACGGCGCAGCCCATCTCCACGCGGATTTCAAGAAGAAGAACGGGTACCGGAGGTCCACGGAGCTTTCCAGAGAGTATCATCTCTACCGGCAGAACTACTGCGGCTGTGTATTTTCAAAAAAAGAGGCCGAAGAGCGGGAGAAGATGCGGCTTTCCGGGAATCTGTGACTTGACAGGTCTGATACAATAGAATAGACATTAACAGAGCAGATACAAATAATCATGAGGAGGCAGATACCATGACCAAGATAGATATTATTTCCGGCTTCCTGGGCGCGGGCAAGACCACATTTATCCAGAAGCTTCTGGATGAGGCGCTGCGGGAAGAGCAGGTAGTACTGATTGAGAATGAATTCGGTGAGATCGGCATCGACAGCGGATTCCTGAAGGAGTCCGGCATTGAGATCCGCGAGATGAACCAGGGCTGCATCTGCTGCTCTCTGGTGGGTGATTTTGAGACCTCTCTGAAAGAGGTGGTGGATACCTATCATCCGGACCGCATCATCATCGAGCCCAGCGGCGTAGGCAAGCTTTCCGACATTATCGGTGCCGTGAAGACGGTTTCCGCCAATATGGACGTGGAGCTTCACGCAGCTGTGACCGTCGTGGATGCGAAGAAGGCGAAGATGTACGCCCGCAATTTCGGCGAATTCTTCAACAACCAGATTACCTACGCGGGAGCCGTGGTGCTCTCCAGAACCGATATCGCCGATGCGAAGAAGGTGGAAGAGGCGGTTGCCATCGTGAAGGAACTGAATCCGCAGGCAACGGTGATCACCACCCCGATGGCCGAGCTGGGCGGCGCTCTGCTTCTGGACATCATTTCCCGTCCGGACAATATGGAAGAGGAGATGCTGCGCGAAGTGATGGAGCGGGTAAAAGAGCACGAGCATGAGCACGAGCACCATCATCACGACGAGGATGACGATGACGAGGAGTGCTGCTGCCACCACCATCACCATGATGACGACGATGAGGATGAGGAGTGCCACCATCATCACCACGATGATGACGATGAGGATGAGGAGTGCCATCACCACCACCATCACCACGA
>DMCD01000200.1 GCA_003445895.1 Lachnoclostridium sp.
TCTATAAAATGATACTGCGGGAAAATATAAAGAAATCTGTTTATGACGCACCCCGAACGTGGTATGATATAAAAGTAACAAAATGCAGAGATTTCTTCGGAACTGAATGGACAGATCGGCAGAAAATCTGCAATAAGTCTGATATCGATTTGTCAGGGTGGAAGAAACGGTCGATTTTTGGTTGTTTTATGTTTTCTGGCCGTTGTCGGGATTATATCAGAGAGTTTTTGGATTGGCAATATATTGTTAATTAAATATCAATCGATACTCGCAGGAAGAGCCATCGACTGAGATGAACAAAAAGAGTCACAGAAGGAGGAAAAACGTGGGGATCAAACATGTGAAAGCGGCAGTGCAGGGGCTGACCGACAAGCTTTCCGACGAACAGTTTTTGAGTGCTTCCGGTATGACAGCCCGGGGGATCCGGATGCTGATGAACAGGGAATACTGGGAAACACACATGGCAGGGATGTTTCCGGTGCGGAGAAGATTTACCTGCGCGGAAATCTATGACCTGTGCGCCGAACCGCTGGACCTTCTCGGAAGAGAACCGGAAGGCGGCTGGATGTCCTATACCTATAAGTATGTATGCCACATCCTGTACCCGGAAGACGATTTTACCGCGGGGAGTGCGCCCTACGCCACGGGATGCCTCTTTTACCTGACGGTTTTGCAGTTCTTCTTTGAGGAGGAGCGGAAGGTCCTTCCCTGGGACAAATACTATGATTTTGCATTTCTGTCCCCGGAGGAGGCGGCAAGCTTTGAATCCAGCGAGGAATACGGGCGGTTCCTGCATTATTTCCGCAGGGAATATGTCTATGAGATGATGCGCCTGGGACTGGAGGTTACGCCCTTCCGCGCGCTGGAGCATATCTCCGGTGTGCATTATGTCGCCATGCATGTGGCCAGAGGCCTGTATGCCGCCGGCGTTCCCATTGACCTGACCCTGGTTTCCGGTGCTGCGGCAGGACATGATATCGGCAAGTTCGGCTGCAAACCCAATGAGAAGGTGCCCTATCTACACTATTATTACACGGACCAGTGGTTCGGCCGCCACAATATGGATTATATCGGCCATATCGCCGCCAACCATTCCACCTGGGACCTGGAGCCGGAGAACCTGACCGTGGAGTCCCTGGTGCTGATCTATTCGGACTTCCGGGTTAAGCAGAGCCGCGGAAAGGATAATAAGGAGATCACCTTTATCTCCAGTCTGAAGGATGCCTTCGACGTTATCCTGAACAAGCTGGACAATGTGGACGAAAAGAAGCTTCTGCGCTATAAGTTCGTCTATGAAAGACTGCGGGACTTCGAGGAATACATGAAGTCCATGGGTGCGGATACGGATCTGGACGGAAAGACCGAGCGCCCGGCCCCGATGCCGGAGCTGACTCTCCGGAATGCGGAGGAGAGCGTCCGGACCCTTGTTCATATGGGCGTGGAGCACAATATCAACGTCATGCATCTGATGAGTGCGGAGCGGCAGTTCGGCAATTTCCTGGAGTCTGCCAGAAGCGAGAAGGACTGGAAGAATCTGCGGGCCTATCTGAGCATTTTCTTCAATTTCAGCGCCTACGCCAATGACAGCCAGAAGAAGCAGATCCTCTATTTCCTGTATGAGCTCCTGATGCACCGGGAAGGCCAGATCCGCGCCGAGGCTGCCCAGCTGATGGGCAAGATTCTCGCCCAGTTCAATTTCGGCTACCGGAAGCAGCGTCCGGCGGATATGCCCGATCTGAATACCCGCGAGGCCGATGCGGTGGCGGAAGAGGTCCTGGAGCTTCTGCTTCATCCGGACCTGAAGCTGGTGACAAGGCAGAAGCGGAGAATCCGCTTCAATACGAAGAATGTACTTGCCTCCGTCCTGAAGTACTGTACCGAGGGCGACCGGAGAGATTACCTGAGCATTTTCATGAAGTGCTTTACTGCGCCCGAATCCAGGGAAGAGAACGAGGCCTTCGTGATTATGGATGCGGTTCATGAGCTGCCCCTGGCAGAACTTGCGGATGAGGAGCTGAATCAGATTGCCGCATTTACCCTTTATTATGCGGCGCATCCGTCGGAAGAGGTGCGGATTGCCGCCTGGAGAAGCGCCAAGGTACTCACGGATTATAAGCCGGAGCTGGAAGGGTGCAGGGCATTCCGGGATGTTATCCTGAATACCGATACGACCGATAATGTCACGATGACCTATCTCAAGCTGCGGATTCTCCGGAATCTGGGTGAGGATGTGGCAGAGGAAGAGCATATCCTCTATGATCAGGATGTGGTCTCCGACATTTTCCTGGAAAACCTGAAAACAGCGACGCCCTGGATTGTCAAGGCCGTCAATATCAAGCTCCTGAAGGATCAGCTCCATCACGGGGAAATGGCCCACAAGCTGCATATCGCCGCCCACCTGTCCAATCTCATCAAGGTCAGCGAGTATGTGATGGTGCGGGAGGATGCCGGTGAGGCTCTCCTGGATATTCTCCATTATCTGCGGGCCGACGAGTGCAATGAAGTGGTCATGGAACTGCGGGAGGGCATTGAGGTAGGAGATTTTGATTTCTCCAACTACATCCCGAAGTATCTGGGACAGTGCGCCCTGTGGCTCCCGCCGGCCGAGCTGGATGAGGTGATCAGTCACCTGATTGGCCTTGAGGCCAGCCCGAATGTGAAGGTGGCAGCCAGCGCCCTGGATACCCTCGGCGTCATGCTGTGCCATTATCCCGGCTACCGGGGCCGCTACGAAATCAGCGACGAAGAGTATGAGGAGAAGAAGAAAATCCTGCTGGGCGCCATTTTCCGCGGTCTGGCCAACTACCGGGAGCCGGTCCGCCAGGAAGCGCTCCGGGTGGTGGATGACGTCTTCTACAAAGATACCCTTTCCCTGGATGAAAAGAATTCCCTCTTCGTGCTGGGATGGAGCAAGATTCTCTTCCAGTTCCACGAAGAAGATCCGTCCATGACGTCCATGTTCTACCGGGCCTCCGCGCTGACGGCCATTAACCAGTTCATCACGGAGTGGCATATGTACCGCGGAGAGATTCAGATTCCGATGCGGGACAAAGTGGCCTTCTTCCCGGGAACATTTGACCCCTTCAGTCTCTCCCACAAGGAAATTGTGCGGGAAATCCGCGACCTGGGATTTGAGGTCTACCTGGCAGTGGATGAGTTCTCCTGGTCCAAGAAAACCCAGCCGAGGCTGGTGCGCCGCAGAATCGTGAACATGTCCGTGGCGGACGAGTTCCATGTCAATCTGTATCCGGATACCATTCCGGTCAACATTGCCAACCCGGAGGATCTGAAGGTTCTCAGGGAATCCTTCGGAGGCAGAGAGCTTTATATGGTGGCCGGAACCGATGTGGTTGCCAACGCATCGAGCTATAAGGTGAAGGCGGTGCCGAACTCGATTCATCACCTGAATCACGTGGTGTTCCGGCGGAAGCTTTCTCCGGACACGGATCCGGGATTTAACAGAGACATTTTCAAAAACATCCGGGGCAAGGTCATCGAGGTAGAACTGCCGGAGCAGTTTGAAGATATCAGTTCCACGATGATCCGTGAGAATATCGATATGAACCGGGATATCAGCAACCTGATTGACCCGGTGGCACAGGAGTATATCTACAACAACGGTCTCTATCTGCGGGAGCCGGAATATAAGCCTCTGGCTGCCGGCAAGGTACTGAACTTTGAGGAGTGGGAAGCTCCGGAGGAAGCAGTTCTGGAGGAAGCCGCCGGTGCGGTTCTGGCCGGTGAGGAGAATCCGGAGGCGATTCTTGACGGCATCCGGAAGGCAGGAGATAAGCTGCTGGTTCTCCGGAACCTGATGAAGGATAACCGGATGGTGGGCTTTGTCTGCTTCCGGTATCTGGGCCCCAATGAGCTGTTTTCCGTTCTGCGGGATGTGGAGCTGGCCCAGCAGGTGCGGCACAGAACCTCCGGCGAGATTCTCATGATCACGGGCCTCTACATAAGGAAGGACGCCCTGATTGCCGATCCGTCCCAGTATCTGCTGTCCGAGGTGATTGCCCGTTCCTTCCCGCACAGCTGCAGCTACGCCATCTATTTCCAGGAGCATGGAGCGCTGGCTCCGGCGGTGGAAAGCGTGCTGGAGAGACAGGGATTCCTCCGTGCAGAGGAATTCCATTCGCAGATTCCGCTGTACCTGGTGGATATGCACTCTCCGCTGGTGCTTCTGAAGAATATGGAAACCACCATCAAGGAACCGCTGGCCAGTGAGCCGTCGATTCTCCGGGTTATGGAAAGGGCCCACATGCGGCTGCAGAAGGCCATGACGGCGCTTTATCCCGGAGAACTGGTTCTGTCGCTGTCCGCGGTCAGCATCTATCCGCGGCTGGTGGAGAAGGTGACGGAGACCAACGGCGTGCCGAATGAGGTGGTGACGCCCAGAAAGCTGGGAGACTGCATGTGCGTGCCCTACGGAAAGATCCTCCGGGACAAGGTCATCCCCAACACGGTGACGAAGACCCTGCACACCGACAAGGTTTACCCGGCAGACCTGGGGAAGGGCCATATCGAGGCATTCCCGAATTACGCAAGCCTTCCGGAGCAGATCCGGATGCTGCGGTCCTTTAAGCGGCCGGTTATCCTGGTGGATGACATGCTCCACTTCGGCGGACGCTTTGAGGCGCTGGAACCGATGTTCAAGAAAGAGAAGATCGACATCCGCAAGGTCATTCTGGCGGTGATTTCCGGCTACGGCCGCGACACCATGGCTGTGAAGGGCATCGATGTGGACAGCGTCTACTTCATCCCGAACATCCGGAAGTGGTTCGTGGAGTCGACCCTCTATCCCTTCATCGGCGGCGATACCGTATCGAGACCCACCCAGAAGGTGGCGGGACTTTCCCCATCCATCAACATGATCTTCCCCTACACCAAGCCGGCGGAGGAGATTATGGAGGCCAGTGCGGAAGCTCTGTATGAGTTCTCTGCCTGCTGCATCCGGAATTCCCGGGATATCTTCCTCGCCCTCGAGGAAGCCTACCGGACCCGTTTCGGGCGGAATCTGACGCTGGAGAGACTCTCCGAGGCGGTGATTGCGCCGCTCTGCCCGGACCGCGGTGAGTGTGTCAACTATGACCCGAATCTGTCCGCCAGCACCTACCTGGAGAACGACCTGGAGATGCTGGATCGGATCAAATAACTTTAAAAGAAAGCTGGTAAACAGAGATGAAATTTTATGAAATTGACAATGTCATCTGCTGCAGCACCAATGAGGCGCTTCCCTTCGGGGAGGCGCCTGCCGTGCGCAGAGGTGAAGTGGAAGCATTCCTTTTTGAGGCGGACTGGAAGATGCGGAGAACATCCTTCCTGGTAAATGATCCCGCCCTCCTGTCCATGCCGGAGGAGAACACCTCCTGGCTGTCCTCCCTGGAAATCCACAAGGACCGGAAGGAGACTATCGACCTTCCCGCGGAGGTGAAAAAGGCCATCGAAGAGGAACGGCTCCGTGCCGTCAACATTTCCCATCCCCGGTTCCGGGAGATTCTTGCCGGAAATATGCCGCTGGGCCTTCCAAAGAACGGAACAAAGCCAAAAAAGAAGGTGGTTCACATCCTGGCCATCGGCGATGTGGGAAGCAACCTTCTGACGGGACTGCATCTTCTCGGCGGCGACTGCATCGCACGGATCGGCATCTGCGATATCTCCGACAAGATCACGGCCCGCTGGGAGTTTGAGGAAAACCAGATTGCCTATCCCTGGGATTACGATGCGCTGCCGGAGGTCTACGTGGTGGACAGAGAGCATCTCTTTGACTGCGATGTCTTCGTATTCATCGCTTCCGCCGGGATTCCCGCGGTGGGAAGCGGCGTGAAGGACGTGCGGATGTGGCAGCTGGAGAGAAACTCGAAGATCATCGCCGAGTACGCAAAGCAGGCGAGAAAAGAACATTTCAGGGGACTGTTCTGCGAGGTGGCGGACCCGGTGGATCCGCTGGCAAAGGCAGCCTATCTCGCCAGCAATGAAGATGAGAACGGCAATTTCGACGGCATGGGACTTCTGCCGGAACAGATCCAGGGCTTCGGCCTGGGCGTCATGAACGCAAGAGCCGCTTACTATGCAAAGAAGGATGAGCGTTTTAAGCTGTTCCTCTCGGAAGGCAGAACCTTCGGCCCCCACGGCCAGGAGCTGGTAGTGGCAAACTCCATAAAGCATTACGATGATGCCCTGAGCAGAGAACTGACGGAACTTACCGTGACGGCCAACATGAAGATGCGGGAGCTGGGCTTTAAGCCCTACGTGGCACCGGCATTCTCCTCGGGCGCCCTGTCCATCCTTCTGACCATCCGCGGCGAATGGCACTGCGGTTCCATCTTCCTGGGCGGCATTTACATGGGCGTGAAGAATCGCTATACGCCCTACGGACAGGAGCATGAGATCCTGCCGATGCCGGAGAAGCTTCTGGAGAGAATCCGGGAGGCGGAAGAACACCTTCACACGGTGAACTGACGTGACTTAGAAGCATCGGAAAATTTCGAGAGACAGGAAGTGGAGAAATGAGCACAAAAATCCTGCTGGTAAAGCCCACAGATCCGGAACTGGAAGAGAATCCGAGACTTACACAGGTACTGGAGTATGCCCTCGCGGGAAGAGATGTGACGGTCATAGAGCAGGCATCCCTGCTTAGAAGAGAGCTGCTCACAGCGGGAGAAATCCGCCTGGTTCTGTTTGCGGTGGACCTGGGAAAAGAAGGCGTCAACCTGGAGTA
>DMCD01000229.1:0-4424 GCA_003445895.1 Lachnoclostridium sp.
GAGCGGCTGAGCCGCGAGATGATGTGAGAGTCATTTGAGATATAAAAATGTCTCATTCGTAACTTATTAACCATACTGTGTAGGAAAGGAGTCTATTTATGGCAGAAAGCAAAGCGGGCAATAAGGGGTTGTCCATTGCGCTGCTGGTTATCGGCGCGGCGCTTATGGGGTATGCCCTCGTGCTCGACTTCTCCGGAAGCAGTGCACCTTTCAGGGGAGCGCTGCTCGTCGTGGGCGCTGTCGCAATCCTGGCAGGTCTGTACTATTTCCCAACTATTGAGCATCACCGCTCAATCATCAATTTTATTTTCCTGTTCCCGCTGCTGTTCACATTCACCGTAACGGTTATCATTCCGATGGCACTCGGTATCGGATATTCCTTTACGGACTGGAACGGCGTCAAGGTGAGCAACTTTGTCGGTCTTGCGAACTATACTTCCATGTTCCAGGATCCGGCATTCATCTGGTCCATTGTCCTGACATTCCTGTTCGTTGTGGTGAATATGATCCTGGTCAATGTCATCGGTTTCCTGCTGGCGCTTCTGTGCTCCACCAAGATCAAGGGCGTTGATTTCTACCGGGCATCCTATTTCCTGCCGAACCTGATCGGCGGTATCGTACTGGGCTACATCTGGCAGTTCATTTTCAGCAACGTTTTAATCAAGCTGACCGCCAGTGCCTTCGGTATGAGAAACTCCCTCCTGTCGAATTCCAGGACCGCGTTTATCGCCATCATCATTGTTTACATCTGGCAGTACGCCGGCTACATCATGCTGATTTACATCACCGGTCTTTCCACCGTACCGAAGGATGTGCTTGAGGCGGCTTCCATCGACGGCGCAAACGCCATGACCACCCTGTTCAAGATCAAGATCCCGATGATCGCTTCCACGATCACCATCTGCACCTTCCTGACGCTGACATCCGCGTTCAAGCAGTTCGATGTCAACATGGCGTTGACGAACGGTACCGGTTCCGTGAAGTTTATGGGAAAGACCCTTTCCAACGGTACCCAGATGCTTGCTCTGAACATCTATAACACGGCAATTTCCAAGAATAATTACGCGCTCGGCCAGGCGAAGGCAGTTCTGTTCTTCATCATTCTGGCGTGCGTATCCATTATTCAGGTTCGCATATCCAACAGCAAGGAGGTGGAGATGTAATGAAAATGAGAAAAGGACCGTCAGCGGCACTTATGATTGTTGCGATCCTGGTTGCTCTCTACACTCTGTTCCCGTTCTTCCTGGTTGTCATCAACTCCATGAAGAAGGCGAACGATATCGTGGCGAGCCCGGTATCTCTGACAGGCGCTTCCATTTCCCAGCTGACACAGAACATCTCGAATGTAGTTTCCAACTCCAACTTTAACTTCTGGGCTGCATTCGGAACTTCGGCGATTATCACCATCGTTTCCCTGATCCTGCTGGCTCTGTTCGGCGGCATGGCTGCATGGGTAATCTGCCGCAACAAGACCAAATGGTCCACCGTTATCTACATGACCTTCATCGCATCCATGATCATCCCGTTCCAGGTTGTTATGCTGGCGCTGATCTCCACATTCCGCGATGTAGGAAACTTTATCGGCATCAAGATGCTGCAGTCTATCCCGGGTATCGTGTTCGCATACCTCGGATTCGGCGGCGCCATGACCGTATTCATTCTGACCGGTTTCATCAAGGGTATCCCCTATGAGCTGGAAGAGGCGGCAGCTATCGACGGCTGCTCCCCGGAAGGAACCTTCTTCCGCATCATCTTCCCGCTGCTGAAGCCGGTAATCACCACCGTAACCATTCTGAACGGCATGTGGATCTGGAACGACTACCTGCTTCCGTCCCTGATGCTCGGACAGAACGGACCGGTTAAGACTCTTCCGGTTGCCGTACAGGCTTTCGTAGGTTCCTACGTCAAGAGATGGGACCTGATTCTCCCGGCGGCACTGCTTGCTATCCTGCCGATGATCATTCTGTTCATCTTTGCACAGAAGCAGATTATCAATGGCATGGTAGAAGGAGCGATTAAGTAATGAGAGAAGCAGGAATTCTTCTCGGTGTAAGCTCCCTGCCGTCCCGCTACGGGATTGGGTGCTTCGACCGGGCAGCGTATGAGTTTGTGGATGCGCTGGCATCCGCAGGGCAGAAGCTGTGGCAGATTCTTCCGATTGGACCGACCAGTTACGGAGATTCCCCCTATCAGGCATTTTCCACCTTTGCCGGAAACCCCTATTTCATCAGTCTTGATGACCTGGTGGAGCGGGGCTGGCTTACCGAGGAGGAGTGCATGGCAGCGGGACTGGGAGAGAATCCCAGATCCGTTGACTACGGACAGCTCTATGAGGAGCGCAGAAAGCTTCTGCGGACTGCATTTTCCAGGAGCAGCCTGGAGGACAGCGAAGACTATGCGGCTTTTGTGAAAAAGGAAGCCGACTGGCTGGAAGATTACGCCCTGTTTATGGCTCTGAAGGATGCCCACGGGGGAGCTTCCTGGACGGAGTGGGAGATGCCGCTCCGGATGCGCAGGGAAGAAGCGCTCGCCGAGGCAAGAGACCGGTACGCGGAGGATATCTCCTATTATCGGTTCCTGCAGTATCTTTTCTCCTGCGAGTGGAGCAATATTCTGGCGTATGCCCACGATAAGGGCGTGCGCATCGTCGGAGATATTCCGATTTACGTCGCGCTGGACAGCGTGGACGTATGGGCTTCCCCGGAGCTGTTTCAGCTGGATGAAGCCCGGCTTCCTGTCGAAATTGCAGGCTGTCCCCCGGATGCCTTTGCGTCAGACGGACAGATGTGGGGCAATCCCCTCTATGACTGGGAGACCCACGAGAAAACCGGCTTTGACTGGTGGATCCGGAGAATCCGCCACTGCTTTGAAAACTGCGACATCCTTCGCATCGACCATTTCCGCGGCTTTGATGAGTATTTTGCCATCCCGGCAGGCGCGAAAAACGCCGCCGGCGGAAGATGGAAGAAGGGACCCGGCAGCCGCCTCTTTGAGGCCATTGCGGGTGCCATCGGCGAGAGGGAGATTATCGCAGAGGATCTCGGCTATGTGACGGAGACTGTCCGGCAGCTGATTAAAGACACGGGTTTTGCGGGCATGAAACTCTTTGAGTTTGCTTTTGACTCCCGGGATACGGGACAGGCGAAGGACTACCTGCCCCACAATTATCCCGTCAACGCGGCAGCTTATACCGGAACCCACGACAATGCCCCGCTGAAGGCATGGTTCGCGGAGATTCTTCCGGAGGAACGGAAGACGGTATTTTCCTACCTCTGCCTTCCGGAATCGGAGGAGGCACCGGTATATGCCATGGTGTGTGCGACCCTCCGGAGTGTTGCGAGAATCGCGGTCATTCCGATGCAGGACTGGCTGGGTTACGGCAGTGAGTCGCGGATGAACACACCGTCCACCTCCGGTAACAACTGGAAGTGGCGGCTGCTTCCGGGAGAATTCACAGAGGAGCTGCAGGAGAAGATTCGCAGGGCGACCCTTCTCTACGGCAGGTAAAGCATATTATGGGATTTTTGACGGACCCGAACGGGTTTTTTATGGAACTCCTTCGGAAAATTTCGGACATTGTCTTCTGCAATGTACTGTTCTGTGTGCTGTGTCTTCCCGTGATAACGGCGGGGGCGGCCATGACAGGCCTTGCGGCTGCAATGCAGCTGATTGCGGAGGACAAAGAGGATGAAGGAAGGTCAGCGCTCAGGGTGTTCTGGCAGAATTTCAAGGATCACTTCCTGTGCGCGATGCTGCTCTGGCTGGCCGGCCTTTTGGGCATTGCCTTTCTTCTGCTGTATTACCACACAGTAAGCAGCCTGGAGGGGGGCACACAGCATCTGTACCGGATTACCTTTTACGCGCTGGTGCTGGTGTTTTTCGCGGGATATCAGTATGTATTCCCGATGCTGGCAAGATTCGGACAGGGGGCGGGACGGACGATACGGAATGCGTACCTCCTCTCGGTGGCAGCGCTTCCCCAGACCCTGCTGGGACTCATGATTCCGGCAGCGGCAGTGGTCCTCACCTTTTTCCTGCGTCCCGAACGGTTTGGCGGTGCGGTGTTTTTCTGGGCGGTCATCGGCTTCGGCCTGACGGCTTACCTGACCAACCTGGCCTACCTCCGGGCGTTCCGGAAGATTGAACAGAGTATAGAGTGATTAAAGAATACGGAGGAAATGTATGGCATCCATTTCATTTAAAAACGTAACGAAGATTTATGACGGGGCCAAGACCCCGGTTGTCCCGAATCTGAACCTGGAGATCAAGGATAAGGAATTCATCATCCTGGTCGGACCTTCCGGCTGCGGAAAGTCCACCACCCTGCGCATGATTGCAGGTCTGGAGTCCATCTCCAGCGGCGACCTGTTTATCGGCGACAGAAGAGTCAACAATATCCCGCCGAAGGATCGCGATATCGCCAT
>DMCD01000229.1:4479-4840 GCA_003445895.1 Lachnoclostridium sp.
TCGCCATGGTTTTCCAGAACTATGCACTGTATCCGCATATGACGGTTTACAAGAACATCGCTTTCGGTCTGACCCTCAGAAAGGTTGACCCGGCAGAGATTGACAAGCGCGTGCATGAGGCTGCGAAGGTCCTTGACCTGGAGCACCTGCTGGAGAGAAAGCCGAAGGCTCTGTCCGGCGGTCAGAGACAGCGTGTGGCTTTAGGAAGAGCTATGGTCCGCAACCCTGCGGTATTCCTGCTTGACGAGCCGCTGTCCAACCTGGATGCAAAGCTCAGAACCTCCATGCGTTCTGAGATCGCAAGACTGCACAGAAAACTGGATACCACATTCGTATATGTTACCCACGACCAGACCGAGGC
>DMCD01000093.1 GCA_003445895.1 Lachnoclostridium sp.
AGATTTTGGCGTGCGGGGTATGACGACCATGGCCAGAAGTCATTCCTCGGGAGAGAGTTTGGCGCGCGGGGCATGACGACCATGGCCAGAGATTATCTCACGGCCCGCATTTGCCGCGCTGCAGGCGCGGCGGAAGTCAGGGAAGGAATCCTTACGGATTCCTTTGAAGTCGCTCAAAGCCGCGACGGGCTCCCCCGATCAAAGATCGGGGGCAGTTGCGCGGCCGCTTAGCGGCCGCAGAAACCCGGCCGGAGAATAATACTCCCAAAGCCTGGGAAATCCCGGCCAAAATATGTTACAATCAGACGAACCAACTTCGGAGGACACTGTGCCTATGACACATAAGAAAACCTTTTATACAGAAGCTGCCTATATCGCAGGCCTTCTGATTCTCGCCTTCGGAACGGCGCTGATGGAGCGGGCTGACTTCGGCCTGTCCATGGTGGTGGCGCCGGCCTATCTGGTGCATCGGAAGCTGTCGCAGACAATGCCCTTCTTCACCTTCGGCATGGCGGAATACGTGCTGCAGGCCTGCCTGCTGGTGGTCCTCTCGCTGGTGATGGGCCGCTTCAAGAAGGGATATCTCTTCTCCTTCGTCACGGCAGTACTCTACGGGTTTTCCCTGGATGCCTGCATGGCGCTGGTTAAGCTGATACCCGATGGCGGAAGCGCGGAGCGCCCGGTATTCTTTGTGGTGGGGCTTCTGCTCGGCGCCCTGGCTATCAGCTTCTTTTTCCATTCCTACCTGCCGCCGGAGGCCTACGAGCTGTTTGTGAAGGAAATCGCCGAGAGCAGGGGATGGGAGCTGGGGAAGGTAAAAACCATCTACGACATCACCAGCTGCATCGTGAGCGTCATCTTAAGCTTCCTGTTTTTCGGCTTCGGACACTTTGAGGGCGTGAAGGGGGGAACCTTCATAGGCGCTCTCCTGAACGGATGGCTCATCGGGAAGTGGGGAAAGGTTCTGGACCGGTACCTGGAGTTTAAGGACGGGCTTCCCCTGCGGGGATTTTTCCAAAGCTGACAGCAGAGCCCGGCACGGCAGAACCCGACCAGGCGAAGCGGGAACAGCCGCAGCCATTACATGACAACATACAGACAGCAAACTATTAACCATATCAAAGCATATACGCTGGAAAAGGAAAGAATCCTGACGGATTCTTCTGAAGTCGCGGGGAGCCGCGACGGGCTCCCCCGACCGAAGGCCGGGGGCAGAAAGGACAAACTATGAGTACAAATAAGATGTTTCAGGTATCGACCCTGCAGGCCCTGGCCATGGGGTACACAAAGGCTGTAATTACGGTAGAAGATTTGTTAACGCACGGGTCCATCGGCCTCGGCACCTTTGAAAATGTGGACGGGGAGATGATCACCCTGGACGGAAGATGTTTCCGCGCAACGGAAGACGGAAGCGTCGTCGAGGCGGAAGGTGACATGGGCGTTCCCTTCTCCGCGGTGGAGAACTTCACCGGCGACAGAACCTTTGAACTGGGGAAGATGGGAAGCATCGCCGAATTAAAGCAGCAGCTGGACCTCCGGGTGGAAGAGGGATTCGGCTTAAACAGCATGCATATGGTGCGGATTGACGGAGAATTCTCCCGGATCGACGCCCGGTCCGAGTCGGCCTACAAGTCCCAGCACGTGACCCTGAAGGATGTGCTCTCCGTAACCCAGAAGGCCTTTATCTTCGAAAACATCCGGGGAAGCCTCATCTGCGTCTATTTCCCGGACTACATGGACGGCATCAACGCCCCGGGATGGCATCTCCACTTCCTCTCCGAGGATAAGACAAAGGGCGGCCATGTCTTTGACCTGGAGATGGAGAAAGGAACGGCGAAGCTTGACCGGATCAGCGGCATCGAAATCCAGCTTCCGGACGACCCCGCCTACGACGTCTACTCCCTGAAACAGGCCTCCCAGGAAGAAATCAAGCAGGTAGAGCAGGGCACAAAGTAAGAAAAAAAGGATATCCAATTGGTTTACCAAAATTTAGAAAAACCTTAAGAGGAATGATGGGATTTTTCGATGAAAACCGTGTATAATCCGTAATCGTAAGAACAAAGCGTAAAGCGGAGAACAGTTTACATGTTTTCATAGAGGAGGAAAGAATATGAAAAAAACACTGACAGCGGCACTGACCGCATCCATGCTCGCGGCAGCAGTCCTTGCAGGCTGCGGACAGAAGGCGGAAGCGCCGGCAGAGACCACCACCGAGGCGGCGGCAGAAGAGACTACAGCAGAAGAGACCACAGCAGAAGAAACGACAGCAGAAGAGACCGAAGCAGAGGCACAGGGAGTTCCGGCTTTTGAGTATACCGGCGAGAACGCCTATGTTGCGGCCATCTGTGACTACATGAAAGAGAACATTGTGAAGAACTATGAGCCGGCGGATGTCTCCATCCCGGCCGTCGACGTCATCCGCGAGGACGACAGCGATGAGAATAACATCAAGGTGTGGTGCCGGATCTGGCTTGACAACTATGCACTGAAGGGAACTACCCTTATGTCCCGCAGCGGCGGCAACTACGCAGGCCGTTTCGACCTGAAGAAGGACGGAGATGCCTACACAGTTACAGCCTTCGACGCCGTGAAGGACGGCAGCGAGTCCGCTCCTTCCGAGAAGGCGATCTTCGGTATCGACGATGAGCTGATGGCAGGCTATCAGGAATCCGATGCTGACGTAACCGACTGCCGCGTGGACTTTGCCCACATGTACGCCGAGGATAATGGCATCACCATCGAGGCCATCCAGGACTTTGGCTGGGATCCGATCCAGGTCATCAAGGACAAGGAATTTGTCATTGCCTACCCGGAGATTGCCGGCGACTGGGAGACCGAGGACGGCAGAGGCTTCATGACCATCGAGAACCCGGAGAAGGGCAGCACCTATCAGGTGGTAATCGAGGCAGATCAGCCGAATGACACAACTCTTACCTATGACCTTTACAGCCAGTACGAGATGAGCACCAACACCCTGTATTACTGGAACGGCTTCATGAGCCAGGACGGCAAGGACATCGAGAACAACGGCCTCGGCGAGGAAGGTTCCCTGGTGCTGAATGACGACGATACCATCGACTGGATCGACGGCGACAAAGAGCCGGTAACCTTCAAGAGAGCAGAAGAGTAATATTAAGACGGCTCAAGAATAGCGAACGAATCAAGATTCCGGGGGAGGAGACTCTCCCGGAATTGATCGCATCAGGAGAAAAAGGAGGCTGCCATGGCAGACAGCTTTGAGAAACGCGCGGCGATGGACCCTTCCGGGTTCGTGGTGCTGGCGGACTATGTGCCGGACATCATCCAGGAGATCCGGTACCACTCCAGCTACAACTTCATCGGAGAGCGGATTGACGGCTATGAAGAGCCCATCGCTCTTATGTCGCTGGAGGCGGCGAGAGCCCTGAAGGATGTGAGCCGGGAGCTCTTCGTCATGGGGTACCGGCTGAAGGTATTTGACGCCTATCGCCCGGTGCGGGCTGTCCGGCAGTTTGTGCTCTGGGGCATCGAGGATACGGATGTGCGGATGAAGCCCTACTTCTATCCGGACCTGGAGAAGCAGGAGCTCTTTCAGACGGGCTATATCTGCAAGAAGTCCAGCCACAGCCGGGGCAGCGCCGTGGATCTGACGCTGTTTGACATGAAAACCGGCAAAGAAGTGGACATGGGCGGCCCCTTCGACTACTTTTCAGAGCTGTCTCACCCGGATTACAAAGGGATCACCGAGGACCAGTATAGAAACCGGATGCTTCTGCAGAAGACAATGATGCGGAATGGCTTTGTGCCCTATGACTGCGAGTGGTGGCACTTCATGCTGGACAATGAGCCCTATCCGGACACCTACTTCGAGTTCCCCGTGGCGGCCGGCTACCTGAGAAAATAGCGTGATATACGGAACGACATTTGGAAAAGAGACAAGACATATGGAAAATGTAACCGCAGCAGCAAATATTCCGATCTTTACGGCGAAGACCGCACACTGCACCATGCAGTACTTCCGGTTCGGCACGGGAGAGAAAACCATGGTGATCCTTCCGGGACTTGCCGTCCAGAGCGTCATGGGGTCCGCCCAGGCGGTGGCGGAGGCCTACAAAGACTTTGCCGCAGACTATACGGTGTACCTCTTTGACCGGCGGATGGACCTGCCGGAGGACTATCCTGTCCGGGAGATGGCAAAGGATACGGCGGAGGTCATGAAAAGCCTGGGACTTCACGACTGCTGTATCTTCGGCGCCTCCCAGGGCGGAATGATCGCCCTGGCCATCGGCATTGACTATCCGGAGCTGGCGGCAAAGATCGCGCTCGGCTCGACCTCGGCCCACTTAAAGGAGGCCCAGTATGAGATGCTGGAGGAATGGATCCGCCTTGC
>DMCD01000192.1 GCA_003445895.1 Lachnoclostridium sp.
GTACTGCGCCACCGGCGCCACATACTACGACAAAGAAGCGAAAAAACTGGTCTTCGACTATGATTCCTGCGTAGGCTGCGGCCAGTGTGTCACCCAGTGTGCCTTTGATGTGCGGAAGATGGTTCCGGATGAGCGTCCCGTCTTTGCAAAGACCAGAAAGAGAGCCTGAGGTGAGCCATGCACGAAGGCGCGGTATGTACGGAAATTATTGATATCGTCTCCCGGGCGGCCGCGGCAAACGACATCCGGAAGGTAGACGAGATTATCCTGTCCGTGGGACCTTATTCCTGCCTGAATCCGGGCCAGCTGAACTTCTACTTTGAAGTGGCCAGGGAAGGCACCTGTATGGCGCAGGCTTCCATCCTGGTGGAACGGGACGAGGCTCTCACGGGAGTAAGTCAGATGTATATCAGAGAGATCCGGGGCGAATGATCCCAGGAAAAGAATGGAGAAGTTATGAAAACAATCGCAGTGAACGTTAACGTACTGAACAAAAATGACGAGATCGCGGCCAAAGTACACAGTTTTCTGGCAGAGCGCGGCATCCGTCTCATCAATCTTCTCGGAACCCCCGGTTCCGGCAAGACCACCTTTCTGGAAAAGATCCTGACCACGGAGGGCGTGGACAAAAGCAGTGTCGCTGTCATCGAGGGTGACCTGTACACCGCGAAGGATGCAGAGCGAATGGAAGCGCTGGGCGTCCGCACCATCCAGCTGAACACGGAAGGGGCCTGTCACCTGGAAGCGGATATGATCGAGCGGGCACTGTCCGAGCTGGATCTGGACGGCATCCGCACCATCATTATCGACAACATCGGCAACCTGGTATGCACCAGTGAATTCAGTCTCGGCGAGGATATCCGCGTCGGCATCTCCAGCGTGACCGAGGGCAACGACAAGCCGCTCAAATATCCGCTGCTCTTCCAGACCTCCCGGTATGTCCTCATCAACAAGATGGACCTGCTGCCCTATACCAATTTCGACCTGGGCCAGTTTGAACAGGACATCCATTCCCTGAACCCCGAGGCCATCGTCATCCCCTGTTCTGCCGCAAAGGGCGCAGGCCTGGAGATCGGGAGAATGCTTCTGCAATAAGAACCATTGTCAAAAAGAGACTGCTGTTCTAAGCGCAGATATGCGCCGCACAGCAGTCTCTTTCTTTTCATGTCATTTTCTCAGAATTCTTCTTATACGATGGTCAGGATATCATTGAATCCGGTAACCTCAAATACTTCCATTACCATCTCCTGTACATGGGCAACCTTCATCTCGCCCTGCTTGTTCATGGTCTTCTGTGTTGCCAGAAGCACGCGCAGACCTGCGGAGGAGATATACTCCAGGCCTTCCATGTCAAAGGTAAGCTCGGTGATTCCGTCCAGGGAATCTGCCAGGCTCTTCTCCAGCTCCGGAGCTGTCATGGTGTCCAGTCTTCCCTCCAGTTTTACGGTAAGCTTGCTGCCGTCCTGATTCTTTGTAATGGTCATTTCTGTTCTCCTTTACATATTCGTGAGCTGTAATTTAGAATACTTTTTCAATTACTACTTCTGCCTTGTCGCCTCGGATACCGACGCGGATATCGTCTGCAAGTCTTGCGACGATGGACTTCTCCAGTTCGTCCTTAACCTCTTCCGCCTTCGGCTCGCCTCCTGCCTGCTCCGCCTCATCGCGCATCTTCTGCATCGACCAGACATCTCCGGCAAATCCGGCGCCAAAAGCCATCGGATCCATGCATCCCATCTCACCGAAGGGCATCACGATGCCTGCAGCCAGTTCTTCCTGCTCCACTTCCTCGTAGGAACACATGCAGCTTTCCAGCATGTCGCGTATCTTTCCCATAAAGGTTCTGGCCCGGGCGTTTTTGCCGCTCTTTGCCATCGCCAGCAGCTCTCTTCTGCGCTCTGCGTCCATAATCAGGTCCGCATTCAGGCAGAGACGGCAGATCCTGCCGTGGCCCTCGGCCCAGAAGCAGGCCTGAAAATCGCCGGCAACAGACCGTACCATTCCCATCATTTCCTCCGCCAGGAGCCGGAGTCTCAGCGTATCCTTATGGGAGAGGTCCTGATAAACCGCGAACTTCTCGACTTCGCGGAGGGCGTCATCCATACCGGAGCCGTGATTGTCAATCAGTACTTCGTTTGTCTTCATGTACACTCCTTTCCCAGCATTTCCGCCACCGGAAGGTCCTCCGGCGTTGTGATCTTGATATTTCTGTACGAACCTTCCGTCAGCCTGACTTTCCGGTCCGTCATGTTTTCCACGATCATCGCATCATCCGTAATGCGCTGCTGAAATACCGGGTCGTTATGCATCTTCCGGTAAGCCCCGAATATCACAGGGCAGGAAAATGCCTGCGGTGTCTGAATAATCCAGCATCTGCTGCGCTCCGGCGTACATGCGGCAAATCCCTCTTCATCGGCGATTTTGATGGTGTCCTTGGACGGCATGGCCGCCGTGCAGGCCCCATATCTCTCCGCATCCCGGATGAGCCGCTCCACCATCTGCAAATCGGCAAATGGTCTCGCCCCGTCGTGGATGAGTACGATGTCTCCTTCGCCGTATCCCAGGCGGAGGAGCTCCATGAGTCCGTTCTCCACGGAATTCCAGCGTTCTTTTCCGCCGGCCACCACGGAGCGGATTCTGTCGAAACCGTATTCTTCCACAAAGGTTCTGCGGCAGTAGTCCAGATCTTCCGATCCCGTTACTAAAATAATATCATTAATCCCGGCTTCGTCAAATAGTTTCAATGAAAACCACAGAACGGGCTTTCCCTGCAGGGTGAGGAACTGCTTTTTGACCGCCGAATGCATCCTCGTCCCGCTTCCTGCTGCCAGCACAATGGCAGCCCGCTTTCCCGCACCCATCAGCGTTCCCCCAGCTTCAGTCCCGGGATGGCATTCAGGTCCCATCCGGCCCGCACGCCTTTCATGTACTCATAGTACCCCGCTGAACCTATCATGGCCGCGTTGTCGGTGCAGAGCACGGGACTCGGCAGATAAAACTTCATGTGATTCTTCCGGCAGGCCTTTTCCATCGCCTCCCGGAGCGCCGTATTGCTGGCGACGCCGCCGGCGATCGCCACCTTGTCGAAATGATATTCCTTCGCCGCATCGATGGCCCGGCTGACCAGCGCTTCCACCACTGCATTCTGGAAGGAGGCGGCCAGGTCTTCCACCACAATCTCCTCCCCGGTCATCTTTGCCCGGTTAATCTCGTTGAGAACGCAGGATTTCAGACCGCTGAAGCTGAAATCATAGGGATTTTCTCCCACCTTCGCCCGCGGAAACTCGTAGGCGTGGGGATTGCCCTTCTTTGAAGCCTTATCGATCTTCGGGCCGCCGGGATATCCCAGTCCTACGGCTCTGGCCACCTTGTCAAAGGCTTCTCCGGCTGCATCGTCCCTGGTGCGGCCGATGATCTCGAATTCTCCGTAATCCTTCACCACCACCAGATGGGTATGTCCGCCGGATATAATCTCGCAGATAAAGGGCGGCTCCAGATCCGGGTATTCGATAAAATTCGCAGAAACATGCCCTTCGATATGGTGCACCGGCACCAGCGGCTTCTTTGCCGCCCAGGCGATGGCCTTCGCCTCCGCCGCACCGACCAGGAGGGCACCCACAAGTCCCGGTCCGTAGGTAACCGCAATGGCGGTAATCTCGTCAAGGGTCATATGAGCATCCGCGAGGGCTGCCTCTATCACATAGTTGATGTTTTCAATGTGCCTGCGCGAGGCGATCTCCGGCACCACGCCGCCGAACAGGGTATGCTCGGCAATCTGCGAGGAGATGATATTCGAGAGCACCTCTCTCCCGTTCTTCACAACCGCAGCCGCCGTCTCATCGCAGGAGCTCTCGATTGCGAGAATATATACATCCTCTCTGCTTTCGCAGGGAGAATTTTCCTTTTCCGGCCTGATTTCCA
>DMCD01000157.1 GCA_003445895.1 Lachnoclostridium sp.
GAAGAGGAAGTGGATACTGCCGTGGAGGCACTGAAGACGCTGGCCGAAGAGGGATAAGACCAGTGGGGATGCACCCGCGGCAGGCAGGATATGCGAGCGTATCCTGAATAGCGTACAGGGTACAGAATACAGAGAACGATACAGAATGGAGAACGTGCATGAGAATTCTCAGCATCACGGCCCAGAAGCCGAACAGCACGGGGAGCGGCGTCTTCCTGACGGAGCTGGTGCGGGCGCTTGGTGAGACGGGACAGGAGCAGATGGCAGTGGGAGGCATCTACCCGGAGGACAGGGTGGAGCTGCCGACCCTCATCCATACGGACGAACCGGTAGAAAAAGAACTGCCCGCCTTTGAAGAAAGGCTGGCAGCTGCGATAAAAGACAGTATGAAGGCGGGAAAAACAGAACCCGCCGATGTGAGCCTCCTTACCTGGGAGCGGATTGCCCGGATTGTCCTGGGGGACTGATCCCTAACGGGCATCCACCAGGAAGTGGAGCATATCGAGAAAGCGTGAGGTGAGGGCATCGCAGTCGGTGCCGGATGCACTCTGCGCTTTCTCCAGAAGACCCTGGAATGTGCAGATGATGATGTCATTTGCCATATCCAGGTTCTTTTCATCTATGCGGGTCACCGGCAGGTCTGTGAGAGGCCGGAGAATATGCAGGCAGCGGTCCCGGAAGGAAGAAGACTGAGCCGCCGGAATCAGGATGCAGAAGTTATAGAAATTGTCTATATAACCCCATAGATATAGATAGTCCCGCTTGATATGAAAATCCAGATCTGATAGTATATATATATATATATAGAATTGTATATAGGGAATGATACTTTCCGGGAGAGAACCCGCAGGGGTCGCCGAAGGGGCAAGGTTTCAGCCGAAACTTTCAGGCAAAAGGACCGGAGAGAGGACCGGATTTTGGATCTGAGTGTCATATTCAGAAACAGAGGGCGCTGTATGGGTGTTTTTCCGCAGTGCCCTTTAATTTTTACAAAGCTGTCAACTCAGTCTGGTTCTGGCCGCCGGTGGGCGCAGAACAAAAATGCAGGAGTATTGCCATGGAAAAAATCTATGATGTCGTAATTCTCGGTGCGGGCCCGGCAGGCCTCGCAGCAGGTATCTACGCAGGACGCGCACGTCTCTCTGTCCTGATCGTCGAGAAGGCGCAGGACGGCGGACAGATAGCCATTACTGCCGAGATCGAGAATTACCCGGGACAGATCGTGGAGGGAGAATCCGGACCGTCCCTGATTGCCCGCATGACCGAGCAGTGCAAGAAGTTTGACGTAGAAAGAGTATCCGACCTGATCAGCGAAGTGGATATCGAGGGAGAAATCAAGGTTCTCAAGGGTGCCAAGGGCGAGTATAAGGGCAAAAACCTTATCATTGCCACCGGTGCGCATTCCAGACCCATTGCCTGCGAGAGAGAGGCTGAGTTCGTCGGCAGAGGTATTTCCTACTGTGCAACCTGCGACGCCAACTTCTTCGAGGACCTGGAGGTTTACGTGGTCGGCGGCGGAGATTCCGCAGTCGAGGAGGCCATGTATCTCACCAAGTTTGCGAGAAAGGTAACCCTGATCCACAGAAGAAATAAGCTTCGCGCAGCGAAGTCCATCCAGGAGAAGGCGTTCAAGAACCCGAAGCTGGAGTTCATGTGGGATTCCGTAGTTACGGAGGTTCACGGCGATGACATCTTAAGCGGCATGACCGTTAAGAATGTAAAGACCGGTGAGCTCACCCAGATCCAGGCAGATGAAGATGACGGCATCTTCGGTCTGTTCGGTTTCGTGGGAACCGTTCCGAACACAGATATCTTCAAGGGTATCGTGAACATGGACGAGAGAGGCTACATCATTACCGACGAAGAGATGCACACCAACATCCCGAATGTCTATGCGGCAGGCGATGTGCGTGTGAAGAGACTCCGTCAGGTGGTTACCGCTGCAGCCGACGGCGCCATCGCGGCAGTGATGGTTGAAAAGAGTATGTCAGACTATGAATAATGCCGATACGGCACTGTGATTGTTAATAAATAAAAACAGTGAGAAACGGGCCCGCCGGAAGAGATTCCAGGGGCCCGTTCTAATGTTTCGTGTATCCGATGGGCTAGATTTGCGCGTGAGGCGCAGAGCCCGGAGAAATCAGTGCCGGTAGGCCGGTGCCTTCTCGTCGCAGTAGATGCAGCGGTAGGTGCCGGTGGTCTCGGCGGAGAGATAGAATTCCTGCGGCAGTTCCTGCTCGACGGAGGTGATGCAGCGCGGGTTCTTGCACCGGATGACACCGCGGATCTTCTTCGGGAGACGCAGCTTCTTTTTCTCGGAAACCACATTGTCCCGGATGATGTTGACGGTGATGTTATGGTCGATGTAGCCCAGGGCATCCAGGTCCACCAGGTCCAGACCGCCCTCAATCTTGATGATGTCCTTTCGGCCCATGGCCTGGCTGCGGGCGTTCTTGATGATGGCCACCTGGCAGTCCAGCTTGTCCAGGCCCAGCATATAATAGATCTCCAGGCTCATGCCGGGTTTGATGTGGTCGAGAACGATACCTTCATTTAATCCACTGATGTTCAGCATGGTTTTTCCACCCCCAGTAATGTCATGATGAGCGCCATACGGACGTAGACGCCGAACTGTACCTGCCGGAAATAAGCTGCCCGCGGGTCGTCATCCACATCCACGGTGATCTCATTGACCCTGGGAAGGGGATGGAGGACGAACATATCGGGCCGGGCCAGCTTCATCTTCTTTTTGTCAAGAATGTAGAAGCCCTTCATGCGGATGTAGTCTTCTTCGTTGAAGAAACGCTCCCGCTGAACTCTGGTCATGTAGAGGATATCCAGATCCGGCATGGTGTCATCGAGGCTGACCACCTCCCGGTAGGGGATATGCTTCGGATCCAGGACCGTCTCCTTGATATAGTCCGGAACCTTCAGCTCCGGCGGGGAGATGAGGACAAAGCGGATTCCGTCATAACGGGAAAGGGCATTGATCAGGGAATGGACGGTACGGCCGAACTTCAGATCGCCGCAGAGACCGACGGTCATGTTGTCAAGACGGCCCTTCAGGGTTTTAATGGTCATCAGGTCGGTGAGCGTCTGGGTCGGATGCTGATGGCCGCCGTCGCCGGCGTTGATTACGGGAATGGCGGATTTCTGAGCGGCGACAAAGGCCGAACCCTCTTTGGGATGGCGGATGGCCGCGATATCAGCGAAACAGGAAACGGTGCGGATGGTATCGGACACGCTTTCGCCCTTGGCAGCGGAACTGGAATTTGCGGAAGAAAAGCCGATGACGCTGCCGCCGAGGTTCAGCATGGCAGTCTCAAAGCTCAGCCTGGTGCGTGTACTGGGCTCGTAGAAGAGTGTGGCGATCTTTTTTCCGTCACAGACATGGGCGTATTTTTGCCGGTTGTTCATGATATCGGTGGCAAGCTCGAGCAGGCTGTCGATCTCCTCCACCGAAAAATCCAGCGGGTTGAGCAAATGTCTCATCTTGTGGTCTCCTTATGAATAAAGAACAATATGCAGTTGTTTCGGTCAGATTATATAATAAAGGGCAGTCCCCCGCAAGATGGAATTCCCAAAAGTAAAAATTTGCAAAATACTACCCCCCCGCCGGGCTTTTTGTTATGATGAAGATAAGAATGTGCATGGAGAGGAGGATTCGGATGCTGCATCTTTCCGGAAAAACAAAACGGTATATTGCCGGCTTTTTCTGTGCGGGATTTCTTACCATGCTGACCCAGTATGCCGCACCGCAGGTATTTCCGGTGTATCTTCTCAGCTCCGTCCTGTACGGATTTATCGTCATCACCTGGGCCGCCACCGTGGAACGGCGGATTACCCAGAGGGAGATGCGCAGGTACCTCCTCCGAGCCTCTCTCTGCATGGTGATTCTGTTTCTTCTCCGTATGGCGAAATATGATTTCTTTGCAGGCCTTCCCGATGTTACGCGGCTTCTGTGGTACGGCTACTACGCCCCGATCATCGCCGTGGCCGTTCTGTCCTTCCAGGCGGCGCTCTGTATCGGAAGAAGCCCGGACTGGAAGCCTTCCGGCCGCCTGGGGGCCCTCTGGATGGTTTCACTGGTCCTGATGCTGACGGTTCTGACCAATGACCTGCACCGGCAGGTATTCGCCTTTGAGGGACCGGAGGAGACCTGGAGTGAAAGCTATCACTACGGCATCATGTTCTTTGTCATCTACCTCTGGCTGTTTCTGCTGTTCGGCATGACCCTTCTTGCCGTGGCCCGCCGCTGCCGGAATGCGGCCGGGCGGAAGCTTCTCTGGGTACCCCTGCTCCCGCTCATTCTTGAACTTGGTTTTTCCGTGTTTCTGCAGACACGGGAGGGACATGTGCCCAGTTTTCTGGAACACAAGTTCGTGCAGTTCCAGGAGGTATTCTGCTTCATGGTCATTGCCTTCTGGGAAAGCTGTATCCAGATCGGCCTCGTACCCTGCAACAGCGACTATGAGACGATCTTCGACCTTTCCAGCATCCGGGCGGAGATTGCGGATGAAGAACACCGGCCGGTGCTTCGCTCCGCAAAACCGCTGAATCTGACAAAGGAACAGATGATTCTGGCGGAGAAGGATGCCGTGATGCTGGACGAGGACCACCGGGTGCAGGGCCATCCTATCCGCGGCGGCGCGGTCTACTGGGTGGACAATATTTCCGGCATCCGCGCCATTCACGCGGCGCTCCGGGAAACCGGCGAACGGCTGTCGGAGGAAGGAATCCTTATCCGGGCGGAGAGCCGGATTTCCGAGCAGAAAGCCCGGGCGGAGGTGGAAAACCGCCTTTATGACAGCATGAATGAGCAGGTGCGTCCGCAGCTGGTAAGGATAGGAGAACTGCTTTCCTACGGGAATCAGACGGAGGAAAGCTTTAAGAGAAATCTGCGGGAGTGCATGGTGCTCTGCGCCTATATCAAGCGGCGGTCCAACCTGATGCTGATCGCCGACAGGAGTGAAGAAATCTCTTCCGAAGAGCTGTATCTGTCTATCCGGGAATCCCTGGAGTACCTGAAGCTTACGGGCGTGATGGCCATCGCGGAACAGAGCGGCCGCAGAATGTGGAGGGCGAAGGACCT
>DMCD01000292.1:0-16733 GCA_003445895.1 Lachnoclostridium sp.
GGGGACATCCCCCACTGTAGTTATACCATATATGTATAAGTTTCAAAAGTATCTGCTCAAAAATGTAAATTTATGAAAGTTTATTTACGTAAATCTGCTTTCCAGGGCGTCTTGTTTCCCCCTTCGAGATGGTCGGTATCGTTCATCCGGATAAGCGTCCCCATCTCTGTTTCCGGGTCATAATCCACGGTGGTGACGCTGGCATTTTCCACGATAATCTCCCGCCGCTCGGTCTCATGCCGCAGAAGATACGCGATGACGTGCACCAGGATGGCTCCGTGGGCGACAACCGCCACGCAGCGGTCCTTCCCCGGTCCCATCTCGCGGGTTATGATATCGATGGCCGAAGCGCATCTCTTCTTCAGCGCCTCCCGGTCCTCGCCCCCCGTCGGAACCTCCCAGGCCGGGTTCTTCACCCACCGTTCGTAATCCTCCGGATAAAGGCGGCTGATTTCATCCAGGGTTTTTCCTTCCCAGGCGCCGAAGGCCACCTCAATCAGTTCCGGAAGCCGGATGACCTCCGGAATCTTCCGGGGCTCTGTTCCGGGTATCCCCCTGAGAAATGCCCGTCGCACAATCTCTGCCGTCTCCCAGGCCCGCTCCAGGCTGCTGGCATAAATGCGCTCCACCGGATAGCGGAGAACCGCCTTGGCCACCAGCTCTGCCTGACGGATTCCCTGGGCGTTGAGAGGCATGTCCGTCCGGCCCTGCACCCGTTTTTCCAGGTTCCAGTCCGTCTGTCCGTGCCGTATCAGGATAAATCTCATGCAAACCTCCCTGTCAGGCGCTATACGCCGGAGACGCTCATGGCATCCAGAGTAAGCTTCATGATATCCTTTATCTCCTCCACGGTCATCTTCATCCGCTCCGCCAGCTCTTCGGCCGTCGGTTCCCGCTCCAGCTCCTGCGCCATGGCCGCAGAAATATCCTTGAGGACGTTGACTCTTGCCCGCATATCCTCCGCCACCGTCTTCTCCCGGCTCTGGTCCTCCAGGGCCGATTCAATCTGCGCCCGGACCGATTCCTCCATCAGCCGGTCAAAATCCCCGTCCACATAGGAGGATGCCGCAAGCAGAAGCCCGATGTTGGCTTCCTGGATAATATCGTTGATGTGCAGTCCCCGGTTCTCATATTCCTTCGCAATCCGGAGGGTATCTCCAAGCTTTCCCTCGGTCAGCCGCTTTACCGCCCGCTTTGCCTCATCGGGGCTGCCGGTGCTCAGAAGAGCCAGAAGCCTTTCCTGCTCCCCCTCTGCAAAAGGTGCAATCTCCTTCATCTCCTCCAGATACATCCGGTAGAAATCGTCGCCCGTATGCCGTTTACCTTCGGCAATCTCCTCATTCTGTTCCAGCTCCCCGATAAATTCCTCCAGGGACATATCATTCATATCTTCCGGCAGACCGTTCTGCGCTCCGCTCATGTACTATCCTCCTTGCTGCCTTTCTGTTCCTGGTCTTCCCAGAATTTCCCAAGTTTCTCCCGGGCGTCGTTTATGCTCACCCGCCGGGTGTCGTTCCATTCCCGCGGGAACATGTTCCGGTAATCTCTCCGGAGGAACCGCTCATCCAGAAGCAGGATGATCCCCCGGTCTTCGGCCGTGCGGATAACCCGCCCCGCCGCCTGAAGCACCCGGGTCATGCCCGGATACTGGTAGGCAAATAAAAATCCGTTCTGTCCGCAGTCTTCAAAATAATCCTGCAGAATCTTCTGCTCCGTACATACCATCGGAAGACCGGTTCCGACCACCACCGCGCCGATGAGCTTTTCCCCCTGCAGGTCAATGCCTTCGGAGAAGATGCCTCCCATCACGCAGAAGGCCGCAAGAGATCGCTCTCTGCCGGCGGAAAACTCCGCGAGGAACTCCTCTCTGCAGGCCTCATCCATCCGGCTGGTCTGGACGATGATATCGCAGTCTTCATTTCTGCCCTTAAGATATCCTCCGTTTTCCGCGGGAACCTCCACGAAATCCGACGCCGCCAGCACCTGCTCCAGAAAAGCATAGCTGGGAAAGAATACCATATAGTTGCCTTTTCTGGAAGACACGGCGCTCCGGATGTAGGATGCCACCTTCCGGTAGCTTTCCTCTCCCCTGTCGCGGTACCGGCTGGAAACATCGCCTGCGATGAAGATCCCCCGGTTCTTCTCGGAAAAGGGCGAACCGGCATAGACGGTGTAATCCTCCTCGGCCGGACTTAACAGCTCCCGGTAATAGGGAAGCGGCAGAAGCGTCGCCGAGAAAAACACCGTGCTCTTTGCCTGTGCCAGACAGTTTCCCAGGTTTTCCACCGGGTTCACGCAGAAGAGGCGGACCCGGAAATCCCCGTCCCGCGTCAGTTCCCCGTATATCCGGTAGTGTTCATCCACCAGTTCATAGATATTCAGGAAACTGCGGAGGGAAAAATAAAACTCCAGAAGGTCCTCCCGGTCTCCGGACTCTCTGTTTTCATCGAGATATTTCCGAAGGGCATCGAATGCCGACGAGACCAGACGCAGGAGCTGACTGATATCCCCGTACACCCGGAAGTCCCCGTCCATCTCCTTTTTCATGGCCAGCATGTGGCGCCCGAGGGAGCCTATGGCACGGGATGCCGGAAGCTTCCTTGTCCCGAAGACCTTCTTTGCCGCCAGAACCTCTTTCCTGGAGAGCAGGGCGCTGTACATCTCTCTTGCCCGGCCCGCCAGATTATGGGCCTCATCCACCAGAAACAGGTAGCTGCCTTCGCTGCCTTCGCCGAAATACCGGGTAAGCCTTACATCCGGGTCGAAGGCGTAATTATAGTCGCAGATGATTCCGTCCATGAAATCCGAAATATCCAGCGCAAATTCAAAGGGGCAGATCCGGTGTTTTTCGGCGTATCGGCACACCATTTCCCGGTTTATGGCCTGTTCCTGTGTGATGATATCCAGGATGGCCTCATTTACCCGGTCAAAGTGCCCCCTCGCCCTCGGACAGTACTCGGGATTGCAGTCTGCCTCTTCCATGACGCAGACCTTCTCTTTTGCCGTCAGTGTGACGGTATGGAAAAAAAGACCCTTCTTGCGGAGAATGTTCCACGCTTCCTCCGCAGCCGTTCTGGTGGTAGTTCTGGCCGTCAGATAGAAAATCCTCTCCCCCAGTCCTTCCCCGATGGCCTTCACGCTGGGATACACCGTGGACATGGTTTTTCCGATTCCGGTCGGTGCCTGGATAAACAGTTTCCTGCCCCGCTTCTGTGCGGCATAGACCGCCACTGCCAGGTCTCTCTGGCCCGTCCGGTAGGGAAATGGAAACTCCAGATTCCGGATGCTCTCATCCCGCCTTTTCTGGTTCTCGGCGATCCAGGTAAGCCAGCGGACGAATTCTTCGACCACGCCCTGAAACCAGTCCTCCAGCTCCTCCGCTGTTTTTTCCAGCAGAAAATACCGGATCTGCTCTTCATCATCCAGATTGCAGTATGTCATCCGGATCTGTATCCGGGGAAGCTTACTGCTCCGGGCATAGATGCAGGCGTAGCACATGGCCTGCGCCAGGTGAACCTGCACCGGTTCTTCCATCTTCAGCACATCCCGGTATACGCCCTTGATCTCATCGATCACCGGCACTTCACCGTCGATAATGCCGTCGGCACGGCCCTCCACCGTGATTTCAAAACCGCCGGATTCCACCGTTCTCTGCAGGAATACCTCCGCGTGGTAGCCTTCCCCCGCCGCCTTCTGCAGCTTCCGGTGCAGGCGGCTTCCGGCAGCCATCGCATCACTCCGCGCTTCCGCCGTAATGCGGTTGTCGATATCTCCGGACCGGAGGACAAATTCCACCAGATTCCGCACGGAGATGCGGGCCTTCCCGTCTTTTGTGCGGATCACGTGGTCTCCTTCTGCGCCCGTGGGCTCTTTCCCGGGGGCAGATGCTCCGCCGGGTTCCCCTGATAGACGCTGTTTTTGTCAAAGGCAAGCCACATCAGGAAAAACTGGGAAAATACGACGATGCCGGTCATGAAGAAAGATCCCTTTCCGAACCGGTCGGCCAGGAACGTCAGGACGCCTACCCGGAGTCCTACCGCGGTAAAGTCGACAATCACGCTGCAGAGCTCCAGTGCACCGCTCTTTTTTCCGGGAATGGAGGCAAATGCCAGCGCCGCCGCCGATGCGATCACACAGATTCCGTACAGCCATCCGCGAAGGGCAATCTTAAAGGTAAGATACCCTTCATAGATGGGAATCAGGGATTTCCAGCCGGGAATTCCCGCCTTTGAAAAAATACGCCATTTTGCGATCCGAAGGAGGATAAAGGCAGCCATAAGGCCCGGCAGCATCGCATTCAGATACTGCATGGTTCCTCCGGATATCAGATTTATTCCATTCATGCGATAAAAAACTCCATCTGCTGATTCAGCGGGTCAGCTTCCGTCTTCTGCGGCCGCCGGCCGGACTTCCCGCCCGGGACAGGACCTTTTTGGCCACGGCTGCCTTTACCTTCTTCTCCCGGTATTCGGCAATCTCCTTAGCGATCGTGGTGTAATCCCTCTGCATAAGCTCTTCCCGGATCTGCTGCCGGAGCATTTCCTCCGGAACAGCCGTCAGGAGCTTTTCTGCCACCGCCTTCTTTGATTTGTCCCGGTAGGCCGGCATGGCGTTCAGCTCCAGAAGATGATTCAGTTCTCTGCGCCAGAGCATGCCGATCTGCCGCTTACAGAGCTGTTTTTCCGGGTTCGGAAGGGGTCTTCGGAGGAAATAGAAATCCGGTCCCTGTTCCGTCTCTTCCACGGTGATGATTCCCCACCAGGCCGGCACTTGTTCTTCGATATGCATGGCGTGGCTGGTTCCCACGGCGGCAATATTGAAATCATAGTATCTGTCGTAATCTCCGGTCTGGCGCTGCAGCCGTTCATAGGTGTCCGCATCGCTCTTGATCTCGATCCCGCAGATGCCGTCTGCTCCGATCATCACAATGTCCGCCCGGGACCGCCCCATCTGTTTCTCCTCGATGATGCGGATGCGTCCGAATTCCTGTTCCAGGTATTCAAAGAGAGGTTCCCGGATATCTCTGTCGTGCAGCATACATTACCTCCCGCAGAACGAAAAGCCGGGCATATACCAACTTATGTATATGCCCTGCGATTGTGTTATATGATGATCATATCCTTGGGCGTTTTGTTCAGAATTTCTCTCTCTCCGTCCTCGTTGATAATCACAATATCTTCGATGCGAACGCCGAAATCTCCCGCCAGGTAAATACCGGGTTCGATGGAGAAGGCGTTGCCCTTCTCGAGACGGCCGGGGTTCGACTGCTTAATCTCCGGCTGCTCATGAATCATATAGCCGATGCCGTGTCCGACGCGGTTGATCAGGGTCTTTGCATATCCCTTTTCATCCAGGACCTCCCTGGCCCGTTTGTCGATATCCGGAATCCAGGCCCCTAAGGATACCATCTCTTCCGCTGCCTCGTTGGAGCGCTTCACCAGGTCATAGACTTCCCGCTGATGCTCCGTGGGCTCGCCCACAAAGATGGTCCGGGTGGTATCGGAGTACAGTCCCTTCCAGACACAGCCGAAATCCAGCAGCACGATATCCCGTTCCTGCACCACGCCGTCGGTTCCGGCATAGTGGGGGTAGCTGGAATTCTCGCCGACGCCGACGATGACCCAGGGAGCATATCCGCCCTTTGCCACCATCCGCTCGCACATGAAATCGCCGATCTCCTTTTCCGTCATACCCCTCTTGATGAACTTCACGGTCTCATAGAAGACCTCATCGGCGATGGCGGCGGACTCCCGCAGATACTGGAGTTCCTGTGCATTCTTCACAGCGCGGATATTCTCCAGAAGAGGCTTGCCGTTTTTGAAGGTTACATCGACCTTGTCCATGATCTCCAGGATATTGAAGCCCTGGGCCGTGGAATTGACACCGATGAGGGCGCCGTCAAGCTTCTGCTCATGAAGGACTCTGCCCACCACTTCGGTCATGACTTCCCCGTCGAACCATGGATATATCTCAATTTCCTCCGGCAGAAGCTTCCGGAACTCCCCTGCGTAGAGAAGATTGCAGATATAGAACATGGTGCCGTCCTTTTTCACGAACAGGCCCTGAAAACGCTCACAGAATGTCGGGTTAAAGTCCATCAGGAAATTCAGTTCCTCTCCGGGGGAAAGCAGCATGGCGTCCCATCCGGCCTCTCCGATGCCTTTTACCAGCCGATCCATATAATAACGATTCATAAAAACCTCCCTGCACTAGTTTCTGCTGCCGAAGGGCAGTGCCTTCATCATCTCCGCCAGCGGCGTCACCGTGGCATTAAGACTCGAGATAGCTTCATTGAGCTTCTGATAATCCACCTGGTTGATCTGGTTCAGCGCAGTCGTGACGGCGTCGGTATTTTCCACCACCATCTTGTCCACATTGCCGACCATCACATCGATCCCGTCCAGGGATTCCTGGGCCTCCAGCGCCAGGGTATTGACCTCTTTCACGGTCCGGTCCACCTCGCGGAGCGTCGTTACTGCCTTCGGAACCAGAATGACCAGCACCAGGATCATGACAGCCAGGAACACAAGATTGATGACGGCTGTAACATGCTCCAGAAAAGTGTCTCTCCTCTGGGTACGGACCAGTTCTATCAGAAGTTCCCTGTTATCCATATGTTCCAGACCTTTTCTCATGTCACGCACCTCCCCCTCTTATTGCTGTGCTGCTTCTCCGTCTTCCGTATCGTCTGCGTCCTCCGCACCGTCCGTTTCATAGACGACGTGCTCGGTCTCATCGGTATCGGATGTCTCTCCGGTCTCTGCTTCTTCCTTTGGCGCCTCCGTCTCGGGCACTTCAATTCCCAAAGACTCGGCGATGTCTTCCATTCCCAGCTTTCCGAGGTACTTTCCCACGTCGTACCGGCTCATAACCTCCTGTACGGCGAAGGTGCCGCCGGCAGAGAATATGACGAAGGCAAGCATGATGCCCACCAGTTTTGCCACCCGGCGGACTCTCTTTCTCAGACGCCGGTAGGAAACCTGTTCCTCCAGCTCTCTCCGCGACATGCGCATGGCCAGCGTATCTCCCGCCGCCCTGCGCTCCAGCTTGGCGCCGCATTCCGGACAGAAGACTTCCCGATCATCTACTTCCGCACCGCAGTTTGTGCAAATCATATGCCATTTCCCCCGTTTCATGCTGCCGCAGACGGCTGCTACAGCATCTTTCTGTATTCCTTCTTCCAGTCGGATACCAGCTCCTGGGCCCGCTGCTGCCGGCGGATCGGATCCTGATTAAACAGTTCCTCGATCTCCGCTGTTTTTTTCTTCGCGGCCTCGCTCTCTCTGGCATCGTAGAGCTGCTTTTTCCACTCCGCCATCAGCTCCTCGCTGATCAGCGCCCTGTAGCGTTCGCGCAGCGTGAGCTCGGGATTTAAAAGAGTGAGCTGATAAATCTTGCGGATGGTATCCATATCCTTGCGGAAATTGTAGGACATTTCATAGGCGGACAGCGCTTTCTCAAACCAGAATATTCCGGCGTAGCTCGCTCCGATATTATTCCAGACGCTGGCGGTGAACTCATCGGTCAGGCTCTTGACCCGCCAGTCCTCCAGGATCTTCTCATAATAATGCACTGCCGTTCCGTACTGCCGGAGTGAGAAGTAATAATCGGCGGTCTCCTTCATGAACTCGGTGCCGCTCATCTTCCGGAAGGATGCGATCCGCTGCTCGAACCGGCTGATCTCCCGGTCCGTGTAATAATAGCACTCCTCGAGTATAATGACGAGCATCTCATCGGGATTCTCCCGGCTTCTCTTCCACTGGGCCAGCTTTTCCGCCAGAAATCCCAGCCCCAGCTCATTCCGTATAAATGCAATCAGATGATCATTCACAAAATCATCCATGGCAAGAAGCGGATTGTTGTAGATCACATAGCAGAGTTCTTTCGAAGAAGCAATATGAACCCCCAGCGCATCCACATAATAGGGGTGCTTCACCGGTTCCTGGCGCACCAGTATCAGGCTCATAGCTCCACCTCCCGCTTAATCACGGTGTCCGTTGCGGGGAAGAATTCTCCGAACCCCATATCCCGGATCACGCATACCATGGTCCGCTCATCGGAAAAGCCCAGGGACAGGCGGATCTTTGTCGTCCGGTCCGGCCGCTCGGGAAATCCCTCCAGCGGAATAGTGATCACTTTTTTCTTTCGCTGATCCAGGGGCGTGACGGTAAATTCAATCTCCGGTTCTCCCGCAACAATGAATTCCGATGTGCTCTTCGCCTCGTACCAGCCTTCTCCGGCCGCCGCCATCACCAGCTGGGAATCTCTGTCCCGGTCGACAACCCGCACCGAAACCGTGCTCTTTAAGTGACCGTCACAGATGCAGGAAAACGGAAATTCCGTCTTGCTGCGCAGATAATCCTTCGCCCTCAGACAGGCCCCTCTGGAAAATAATGACGTTTCGGTAAACACGCGCCGTCTCGCGCAGATCTTTTTCATGAATTCCGGTGCCCAGTCCGTTTCCTCAAATCCCTTTCCCGTCAGGATAATGCCGGAAAACAGACGGCGTCCCAGGTTCCGTTCCGCGCAGGTGGCCAGGATCTTGTCCGCCACCTTTTTCCCCGCAGGCGTCTCCATCACATCCAGCCGGAAGCTCTCTTCCTGTTTCTCACTGTCGGCGAGAACCATCATTTTCCGAAGTCCCCGCTGCACCCGCAGTTCATAATATCTGAGGTTCTCATCCTCCAGGCTGTACATGCCCACCTGGTTGCTCCAGAGCTCCCTCTTCTGGGACATTACGTAATAGATGAAGCTGTCCGTATGGCTGATAATATGAACTCTGCGGCGGTCAATGCCGAGATCGTCCGCACAGTACATCAGGCAGTCCATGACCTTGACGTCGGGATTCTCCAGGGAGATCACCAGGCTGTCTATTTCCGTATTTCCCGCTTCCTTCCGGGGATACTCCAGACACTTCATGAGAAACTTCTGAAGAAGCGTCCCCGCATCATAGCGGATGCCGCTGATGGTGGCCGTGCCATCCTTCTTCACCTGCATCAGCAGCTTATCCTCGATCACCCCGTCGCCGACCAGTGCGTGGGCATACGCCTCTTCGTCCGCATACCACTCATCACTGTTCCGGTTCCTGCAGATCACCGTGGGAATGACCCAGGTTCTGTCCGGATCCGCACAGGTAATATGCGTCCGGTTGTCGCACAGGTCAATACCGATTACCAAACCATCCATAACTACAAAAAACCTCTCTACTGCAGCGTGAACAGCTGTTCCACCGCAGCATCCTTTTTCAGATACTCCGTCATCTTCTGCTGGAGATCACTTTCATTCTTCATATCCAGCGCAAGACTCATCTCATTCAGACTGGCGAAACGATTGCCCGGCGCCCTGGTCTTGACTTCTCTGCAGGAAATGCTTCCCTCCGCAGTGACCACCCGGCCTTCCTCCGTCTCCTCCTCGATCTGATACTCCATGATTTCCCCTTCAAAGAGCACCTTCTCGCGGACATACACGCCCTGGTATACCTGGCGCATCTCCTCGTAGTGGTAATTCTCCTCCTCCGGGAGTATCCGCACCCGAAGGTAGGGGAAACGGTCCCGGCTTCCGTGATATTCCACGATCTCCTTGTCCAGGATATCTCCCGGAATGATCACAAACCGTGCAAGGTCCTTGAAATAGGAGAAGACCATGCCGGAATCTATCATACTGTTGACCACACTCTGGCAGACCTCACGCTGTTTCGGCGTCAGATCCGAGAGGGTGGAATAATACTTTGTCAGCGCAATCAGGTAAATGTCGGGCACCTTGTCCTTTTCGGAGCTGGCGTCCACCATTCCCTCCAGATAGGCGAAGACCCGGTCGCCGCAGGCCGCATTGCGGAAGAAATACTCAGCACTCCGCACGGTGAAATAGGCGCGCACCACGTTCTCGCTGGTTTTCGCACTCTGGGCGTACATTTCAAATACCGCGTCCATCCTGGCTGTGTTCCCGGTAAACAGCATCTGCGCAACGAGCCGCTCCTCCAGGTCATAGGTCTCCACGTGCTCCCGGAGTCCCCGGACGAGAACGCCGTACATCTGTTCCGTCGTTCCGTTGAAATGTTCGCAGAGATAATCCAGCAGTACCGTGTCCGCCTTCCCTTCATCAAGAATCCGCATGGCAAAATGAAGGATCATCGGATCTTCGGCGAACAGGCTGTCCAGAATCAGCCTTCCCACCAGCGCCGCCAGCCGGTCAGCCGGCAGGTCGGTAAGGGTATAGGTGCGGACCATGTCCCAGGCCTCGGAGAAATACTCATTGTCGATGAGGATTCCGCACACCTCGCTGCGCTGCTTCTGGGAAATCATCCGCTTGTCCATCTGCAGCAGATACTGAAGTCCCTCCTCGGGGATCTCCGTCTTCTCCTGCACCTTCCGGTAATACCGGAGCACCGCGCCGATCATCCGGTCGCGGAACAGCGGATGAAGCTTTACCGCCCGGTCTGCCTTAATCAGGAGCTCACAGTCTTCTCCGTCCGGCATCTCCTTCTGCGCCGCCTGATGGCAGGCATTCACCAGAAGAAGGGGCTGGTCCGGATTCACCAGGAAGCAGCGTTCCACCAGCTCGTCCACATCCTCCATGGCCGGTTCCTGCTCATAGCGGACCGATGTGTAACGGTTGCCGTAGGAATCCTGCATCAGGATCACATCCCGGTCGGAGAATACCGGCACAAAGGCGTATCCGTTCTCCAGCGGATAGGCGTCCTCCACCATCAGCTCCTCGTGGACCACGACCACATAGCGCATCTCCTGATCTCTGCAGCGTATTCTGGCTGCCCGCAGGATGGGAGGAAGAACTCTCGCCAGCTTGGCATCAATCAGATCCTCTGCGATCATCTTCCGGTAAATGGCGGCGAGACGGCTGTCTATCTTTCCCTGGAACAGCTGCTCTAAGGCAAAGCGCTCCATGGAAGGCACAAAATCCCGGTAGGTCTGGGAATTCGGCTTTGCATAGGTTACGATGTTCCAGTACAGATTTTCTCTGCTTGTAACATCCATGTCCTGGGTGTAGGCAAAGTAAATCAGAACCTTTTCCGGCAGAAGCCTGCCGTAGTCCCCCGGCAGGGATGCCAGATAATATTCATACAGCCTGGTCAGGCTGACATCCTTGTTGATTCCCCGCTCGTACCACTCAAACCATCGTCCGCCCCGGCGGTCCTGCCGGATCATGACGGCACAGATAGCCGTCAGAATCTCCTTCTCGGGGAAAATGCGGTAGAGCGCCATGAGGAGGCGCAGAGCCAGGTTGTGGTATCTCCGGATACTGCCGGCACCGATGGCGCAGCGCACGGCCAGCTCACGGCCAAACTCCGCCTTCCGGACCGCATAGTACATGGTCTGGATCTCGAAATCGCCGGGATTGTCCAGTCTTGACGGGTCTCTCTTCAGCAGAGCCAGCGCCATCTCATACAGGAAAGGACTGCGGCATCCCCGCGTAAACAGCTGTTCGAGCACGGCAAGTCCCGGTTCCGGATCGTCTTCCGGCCGGATGTCTCTTGCGATCTCCAGCAGGTGAAGATAATAGCTTCCCGCCTCTCCTGTCCTGCCGCCGGAAAAACCGGCGTGCAGCATGCTGTCCACCAGCTCCTGCAGCGGCCTTGTGCCGTCCAGCACCTGAATGTCCTGTTCTATCAGGGCATTCGGAAGCTGCGCTTCCTCCAGCCCCTCTCCGAGGATTCTGACCCGCTCCGCCGCGCGGCGCAGCTCGCCCAGATCCTGGGTAATGTCCTCTTTGGAGACCGTCTTCCGGCGCAGGTCCATATAGCGGGCAAACTCTTTCTGCCAGGTAAGCGCCTTCCTGTCCCCTCCGGCGTTCATGGATACCGACACCGGCACGACGGTGCGGAGATGTCTTGAACGAATCCGGATACAGCCGGTGTTCTTTCCGGCGTGCAGCCGCTCCGAAAGAATCACAAACGGAATATGAAGGCAGCCTTCGTCAAAATCCGTCTGGGTGAAGCTCTTTCTGGGCAGATAGATAAAATCTGCGTCCGCCTCCGCGTCCACCCGGATATATCCCCAGGAATCGCTCCGGATCAGCAGCTCATCCTGCTGATGCTCCGCCAGATTTTCATAGCGGATCTCCCGGTCATCCATCATCAGGCGCACAGGTCTTTTCACGCCGAGACTGATCAGGAACTCCTCCATGAAGTTCTGCCGGCTGCCGTATCCTCTCAGTCCGTCATAGAGCGCGCGGACATGGAGATCCTGCATAAAGGGCGCGGAAGTGAACCCCTGGTAATCCAGAAGCCGGAGGGCCGTCTCCTGGTCCCGCTCTGCCACATGCAGAAAATCTTCCGCTGTCTCCAGTCCCGCCAGCTTCTCTCCCGGCGCACCGGAGCCGACGGTAAAGAGGAACGGAATCTCCTTCTCCCCGCAGTTTGTAACCAGTGAAAAGCTTCCCTCAATCGTTTCTCCGGGCGCAAGGTAAGAAGCATCCACCTCATAGGCGATGCGGTTTCTTACTCCGCCGAAGGAGTTATTTCCTGCCGGAATCCGGACGCGGGGGTTCGAAGAATAGACAAATCCCTTCACATTCAGCCGGTTGGTGCTGCTGATCAGGATCTCTCTCTTCGTGACGGCATCAAACCGGATGGTTTCGCTGACAGCCTCGGGCTGCCAGGCCATCTCGGGCCTTTCCCCGTCTATGATTCCTCTCGCAAGACGATTGATTCGTTCCTTCATAATGCGCTTTCACCTACTGTACTTTCATTTAAACATAGTTCAAGATATTGTATCACATTTTATCGATAATTTCACTACCAATGTGTACTTTGGTCTGTTTTTTCCTGAATGAAACCTTGATCATCCCGGGAGAAATTGCTATGATGGATCCGTATCATTATCTGTACAGGAGTTGTCATTATGATGTCCGAACCCATCACGCTATATAAACTGATGATTCTGCACATGCTGAACCGGGTGAATTTTCCCCTGACCAGCGCGCAGTTTTCCGATTTTTTTCTCACAAGAGAATACACGAATTTCTTCTCTCTGCAGCAGGCCCTGAGCGAGCTTGCCCAGTCGGGACTCATCCGCGTGGAGTCGCTGCACAGCCTTTCCCGCTATGAGATTACGCCGGAGGGCGAACAGACCCTCAGCTTCTTCGGCCGAAGGATTTCCCAGGAGATCCAGCAGGATATCGATAATTATCTGAACGAAAACCATCTCCGGATGCGGGAGGAAGTGGGACTCATCTCCGACTATTACCGCACCGACAACCGGGATTACGTGGTTCACTGTGAGGTCCGCGAAGGAAAGTCCCGGCTGATTCACCTGGAGGTTACGGTTCCCGACGAGGAACAGGCGGAGCTCATGAGCAGCCACTGGAAGGACCGGAGCCAGGAAATCTACTCCTACATCATGAAGTCTCTCATGCAGGATAAGCCCTGAAACAGGACATCATCATACAGACAAAAAAGAAGGAATCCTTTCAGATTCCTTCTTTTTTGCGTTTACTGCTCTTCGGCTGCTTCCTGAGATTCGAGAGCACCGTCAATGAACTCCCATATCTCATCCCGTCCCTGCTTTGTCTCCGAGGAGAATGGGATCACCGGGTATCCGGGATCCAGATTCAATCCTTTTCGGACTTCGGAGAGCTGCTTTGCCACCTGGGACCGCTTCAGCTTGTCCGCCTTTGTGGCGATGATCAGCGGCGTATAGCCGTGATCCGTGATCCACTGAAACATCAGCCGGTCATTGTCGCCGGGCACATGCCGGATATCCACCAGCAGAAACACCGCACGGATAGCCCGGGACTGATGCAGATAGTCTTCAATCAGCTTTCCCCACTGGGCCTTGACCTTCTCACTGGCCTTTGCAAAGCCGTATCCCGGCAGGTCCACATAGAAAAAAGCGTCATTGATATGATAATAGTTGATGGTCTGGGTCTTTCCCGGCGTGCTGGATGTGCGCGCCAGGGACTTCCGGTTCATCAGCGCGTTGATAAGCGATGACTTGCCCACGTTGGACTTGCCGCAGAAGGCAAATTCCGGCTGGGTGTTTGCCGGCAGCCGGCTGGTAATCCCGCAGACCGTCTCGAGGACCGCGTCTCGGATAATCATTTCTTTTCCTCCGCAGCTTTCTTCCGGGTTGTCTTCCTGCGGGCTGCAGGCTTTTTCTCCGGAACAAATGCTCTTTCGATAACCTCTTCCATCTCACGGACATAGACAATTTCCATGCCGCCCGTGATCTCCTTCGAGAGCTCCGCCACATCCGGCTGATTCTTCCAGGGAACCAGAACGGTCTTTATGCCCGCCTGCTTGGCCGCCAGAAGCTTTTCCTTCAGGCCGCCGATCATGAGCACATGACCGCGCAGGGTCACCTCTCCGGTCATCGCAACCGACGACAGGACTTTCCGTCCCGTAACCGCCGACAGCAGGGCCGTAGACAGGGTGATGCCGGCGGACGGACCATCCTTCGGCACGGCACCTTCCGGAATATGGATGTGAAGGTCATTCTCCGCGAAGAACTCCGCAGGAATGCCGTAATTCTTCGTGGCAACGCTGCGCACCCAGGTCAGCGCTATCTGGGCGGACTCCTTCATGACGTCGCCCATCTTTCCGGTCAGGACCAGACCGCCCTTTCCCGGGTAAATATTGACTTCCACCTTCAGCGTCACGCCGCCCACGCTGGTCCAGGCCAGGCCCGTCACAACGCCGACCTGATCCTCCCGCTCCTGGTCCTCTTCGGGAACTCTCTCCCGGCCCAGGAACTTCTCCAGATTGGCGGGTGTAACTCTGACGCTCTTCCGACGGTTTTCCAGAATCTCTCTTGCAGACTTCCGGCAGATGTCGCCGATTCTCCGCTCCAGATTCCGGACACCGGCCTCTGCCGTGTAATTATGAATAATCTTCCGAAGAGCCGGCTGGGTAATAGTCAGCATCTCCGGGGTCAGCCCGTTCTTCTCCATCTGCTTCGGGATCAGATACTCATGTCCGATATGGAACTTTTCATTCTCGGTATAGCTGCTGACCTCGATGATATCCATACGATCGATTAACGGCAGCGGGATCGTCGCCGTCGTATTTGCGGTCGCAATAAAGAGCACGCGGGAAAGGTCCACCGGAATCTCCACGTAATGATCGCGGAACTTCACGTTCTGCTCGCTGTCAAGAACCTCCAGGAGAGCGGAACCCGTATCTCCCTTATAATCGCTGCTGACCTTATCGATCTCATCCAGAAGCATCAGCGGATTGCTGACACCGGCCTGGCGCAGTCCGTCCACAATACGTCCCGGCATAGCGCCCACATAGGTCTTGCGGTGGCCGCGGATCTCGGCTTCATCCCGCACGCCGCCCAGGCTGATCCGGACATACTTCTTGTCCAGCGCCCGCGCGATGGATCTGGCGATGGATGTTTTTCCCGTTCCGGGCGGGCCCACCAGACAGATGATGGAGCCGCTGGCCTTCTTGGTCAGAATCCGGACGGCAAGGGATTCCAGCACCCGGTCCTTGACCTTTTCCAGGCCGTAATGGTCCGCTTCGAGAATCTCCTTGGCGTGTCCCAGATCCATATTATCTTTTGTCGTCTTGTTCCACGGCAGTTCCAGCACCGTATCAATGTAGGTGTGGAGCACATTCCCGTCCTGGCTGCCCGGAGGCATCTCCTCAAAGCGGCGAATGTCCTTCTCCAGCTTCTCCTTCACCTCGGCGGGTGCGTCCAGCGCTTCCAGGCGGCGGCGCATCTCGTCCGCCTCCGAGTCTGCAGAATCTCCCAGTTCTTCCTTGATGACCTGCATCTGCTCCCGCAGCACATAATCCCGCTGGTTCTTGTCGATGGCCTCTTTCACCTTGGACTGGAACTGTTTCTTGATCTGGAAAACCTCTGTCTCCATCATCAGAAGCTTCAGCAGCACCTCATAGGCCTCGCTTAAGCTCTCACATTCCAGCATCTTCTGCCGGTCTTCAAAATCCCAGGGGAACTGTATCGTCATAACCCGGAGAAGCTTTTCCAGGGACTGTTCCTGGAAAAGCGGACGGTAAAAATCCCGTCCCGGACCCGGGTTCAGGTCGGAAAACTCATGCAGCTTGTCCCGGATCACCCGGATCATGGCCTCATGCTCCAGCACAGACAGGTTGTCTTCCCAGTCACCCATCTCTTCCACCACGCCGGCCAGATACTCGCCGCCGCGGTCCAGCCGGAGAAGGCGGGCCTTCGCCTTTCCTTCTACCGTCACGCGGATGTAACCGTTCGGCATCCGGACAAACTGCCGGACATGGCTCACGGTTCCCACATGATACAGGTCTTCAAATCCGGGATCATCTTTTTCGGGATCCTTCTGGGTAACCAGAAAAACCTCCTCATATCCGGCCATAGCCGCCTCGACCGCTGCGATGGAAAATGGTCTCGCCGCGTCAAAGCTGATGGTCATATCCGGCAGAACGGTCAGTCCCTTGAGGGCAACTACCGGAATCCCGTCTCTCATTTCTCCCATGTGTCTTTTCTTCTCCTGCTCGTTTATGCAATCTCTCCCGGCTTGCCGATCTTACGGCCGCCGAAAGACTTCCTCGGAACGGAAGTATCGCGGTAGGTAATCTGCGGCGCACTCTTGCCGTTCACCACGTCCTCCGTGATGGCACAGATGCCGATGGTCTCGTCGGAGGGAATGTCAAACATGACATCCATCATGGCGGACTCCAGAATGGAGCGGAGTCCTCTGGCGCCGGTCTTCTGGGCCACGGCCTTCTTCGCCACGGCGCGCACCGCGTCTTCGGTAAACTCCAGCTTTACGCCGTCCAG
>DMCD01000292.1:16929-17440 GCA_003445895.1 Lachnoclostridium sp.
TGGTCAGATCCTGGGGCACCACCTGCGCCAGAAGCTGGTCAATGTCCTCGCTGTTCTTTCTGACAACCTCCGCGTTGAATCCGATCGAACCGGAATTCAGACGTCCCTCGACAATCTTCTCAAGACCGTCAAAGGCGCCGCCGCAGATAAACAGAATATTCGTCGTATCGATCTGGATCAGTTCCTGCTGCGGGTGCTTGCGGCCGCCCTGCGGCGGTACGCTGGCCTGCGTTCCCTCAAGGATCTTCAGAAGCGCCTGCTGAACGCCCTCTCCCGACACATCGCGGGTGATGGAGACATTCTCCGACTTCTTGGTGATCTTGTCGATCTCATCGATATAGACAATACCGTACTCCGCCCGGCTGACATCGTAATCTGCCGCCTGGATCAGCTTCAGAAGGATGTTCTCCACATCCTCGCCCACGTATCCGGCCTCGGTCAGCGTGGTGGCATCGGCGATGGCAAAGGGAACATTCAGAATCTTCGCCAGTGTCTGCGCAAGATATGTCTT
>DMCD01000292.1:17561-29144 GCA_003445895.1 Lachnoclostridium sp.
TCGGTATCCGTCTTTGAAGTAATTCTCTTGTAATGGTTATACACCGCAACCGACAGAACCTTTTTCGCATCTTCCTGTCCGATGACATATTCATCCAGGAAGCCCTTGATTTCCCGCGGCTTCGGAAGATTGATTCCGGTAAAATCCGGCTTCTTTTTCCGCTTTCCGCGACCCAAGGACTCCTCCTCGAGGATCTCGGAGCACAGTTCCACACAGTCATCGCAGATGTATACATCTCCGATGCCCGCGATCAGCTTCTTTACCTGGTTCTGCGTCTTGCCGCAGAACGAACATCTGATTCCATCGTCACTCTTATTGGGCATGCATTCACCTCAGTTTCTTCCCGAATCAGTGCTTTTCAATCACACTGTCAATCAGCCCATAGGCAAGGGCCTCCTGCGCCGTCATATAGTTGTCGCGCTCGGTGTCCCTGGCAATCTCTTCATAGCTTCTTCCGGTGTTGGCCGCAAGAATCTCATTCATCTTCTTTCTGGTGCGCAGAATGTGCTCTGCAGCAATGGAAATCTCCGTTGCCTGTCCCTGGGCACCGCCCGACGGCTGATGGATCATGATCTCCGCGTTGGGAAGCGCGTATCTCTTTCCCTTTGTTCCGCCTGCAAGAAGGAATGCGCCCATGCTGGCAGCCATTCCGAGGCAGATGGTAGATACATCGCACTTGATATACTGCATGGTATCATAGATCGCCATACCGGCAGTCACAGAACCTCCCGGGCTGTTGATATACAGATTGATATCCTTGTCCGGATCCTCCGCCTCCAGGAACAGCAGCTGGGCAACCGTCAGGCTGGCTGTCACCTCATTTACCTCTTCGCCGAGGAAAATGATTCTGTCCTTCAGAAGTCTGGAGTAAATATCATAGGAGCGTTCGCCCCTGCTGGTAGATTCGAGAACATAGGGTACAAGTGCCATTATGCATCATTCCTTTCTCTTATGTCCCCTAATGAGTGAATTTCCCGAAAGCTACGCCTCCGGGAAATCAACTCAGGGTTATTCGACTGGTTCTGAAATCAGTTCAGCTTTGCCTCTGCCATAAGGAAATCGATTGCCTGCTGAATCTTCAGGTCGCCGCGGATCTGCTTCTCCTGATCCGGGGTGATAAAGCTCTTGAAACGATCCAGGTCAATCTGGTAATCCTTGGCCATCTTTTCCAGCTGCTCTGCATAAATCTCATCGTTTACTTCGATATTCTCGGTCTCCGCAACCTTCTCGAGAACGAGTCTGGTGCGGATTCTCTTCTCAGCCTCCGGTGTGAGCTGCTCAAGAAGCTTCTCTACGGTCTGGCCGGTGTACTTCAGATAGTCGTTGATGTTCAGGCCCTGGTTCTGAAGTCTCTGTGCATATTCATCCGCCATGCTGCGGGCCTCGGTATCAATCATGGCCTTCGGCAGATCCATCTGTGCATTTGCCACAACCTTGTCAACCACGTTGTTCTCATTCTCGGTGGTTGCAGCCCGCATCTTGCGGTCTTCCAGCTGTGTCTTCAGGTCAGCCTTATACTCTTCAAGGGTGCTGAAATCGGAGACATTGTCTGCGAATTCATCGTTGAGCTCCGGAAGCTCCTTCTCCTTGATGCTCTTTACGGTAACATCGAACTTAGCCGGCTTGCCAGCCAGTTCCTCAGCGTGATACTCGGTCGGGAAGGTTACATTGACCTCGCATGCCTCGCCGATGTTCTTGCCAATCAGCTGCTCCTCAAATCCCTCGATGAAGGAGTGGGAACCGATGGTCAGCGGATAATCAAATCCCTCGCCGCCTTCAAAGGCCTTGCCGTCAACATAGCCCTTGAAATCGATGGTGGTCTGGTCGCCGTCCTGTACCGGACGATCGGTGATATCAACCAGTCTGGATGCTCTCTCGCGGGCTGCCTGCAGCTCCTTCTCCACATCCTCGTCGGTAACGGCAGCGTCAGCCTTCTTCACCTCAACGCCCTTGTACTCGCCCAGGGTAACTTCCGGCTTAACGGCAACTTCTGCAGTGTAGATAAAGCTCTTGCCCTTCTCCATCTGTTCTACTTCGATCTTCGGGCTGGAAACGATGTCCTCACCGCTCTCTTCCACAGCCTTCGGATAGGAATCATTGATGCAGGTATTGGCAGCGTCCTCATAGAACAGGCCTGCGCCGTACATCTTCTCGATAATCTGGAGCGGAGCCTTGCCCTTCCGGAATCCCGGTACGTTGAATCTTCCTTTATTCTGATTATAGGCTTTCTTGATCGCCTCGTTAAAGTCCTCAGCCGGCACTTCCACCGTCAGTTTGATCATGTTCTTCTCTTCTAATTTTTCCGTCTTTACACTCATTACGGGAGTCCTCCTTAATCCTTCGCCATCTGATAGGCGCTACACTACGAAGTAGCATTATATCATAGTCCTGTCGGGAAATGCAACAGTAAACACAGAAAAATCCTCCGCACAAACCGCCTGTGCAGAGGATTTTTTCTGACTTTCCCCAAGTTCCGGCAAAAGGCTACCTGTACAGTATCTTATTGCCAACATTCACAGCCGCAATCGGGTCCGCAAGAAGTTTTACCAGCTCCAGTCCGAAATCAAACACAAAACCAAGTCCACGTGACGTCGTGATGTTTCCGTCTGTCACCACAGCAGCTCCGGTATACTTCGCCCCGCCCAGCCGGTCTTCACAGCCCGGATAGCAGGTCGCTCTCCGATCCTTCAGGATTCCCAGTTCTCCCAGTACCATAGGTGCGGCGCAGATCGCCGCAATTCTTTTCCCGCTTCTGTTGGCTTCCACAAGCGCATCACAGAGTGTACCGCACTCAAGAAGATGCGTCGTTCCAGGCTGTCCGCCCGGCAGAAACAGCATATCCGGTTTTTCAAAATCAACATTTTTCAGAAGATAATCTGCCCGGATGCCAAATCCGTGCGATCCCCTGACTTCCCTCTTTCCCGTGACTGAAACAAGCTTTACCGTAATCCCCGCCCGTGCAAGAATATCAGCTGTTGCAAGGCACTCAACTTCTTCCAGTCCGTCTGCCATAAATGCGTATACCAGTGCCATTCTGACCTTCTTCCTTCCTTCACAGAATATACAGTACCTGATTTTAATAACCGGCTGCAATGGTGCACAAACCCCACATTGGTTCTATTATATCACATCTTTACAGAAAGTTGTCACGTTTTGTCATGTTTTTAATTTTTTCGGACATTTCTTTGGAATGATACCCTATTTTCCATTGCATCGCTAGTTTTAATCAGATAGAATATAACTATTCGAGCATCTTACGCATTATTTTTTTTCATTTCAGAAAGGAAACCTATGGAAATCGAACGAAAATTCCTCATTCCGACGGAAAATCTGCCCGAATCTCCCGACAATTATCCGAGCCACGCCATCGAACAGGCCTATCTCTGCACCTCTCCTGTGGTCAGAATCCGCCGGTCCGATGACACCTATTATCTGACCTATAAATCAAAGGGACTCCTTTCCCGGGAGGAATATAACCTGCCGCTCACAGAAGAGTCCTACCGGCACCTGCTGGCCAAGGCCGACGGCCGGATCCTCACGAAGCGCCGTTATGAAATTCCCATCGAGGGCACCGCTCTCACCATCGAGCTGGACATATTCTCCGGCGTCTATGAAGGTCTCATCCTCGCGGAAGTGGAATTTCCCACTGAGGAAGAAGCCCTCGCCTTTGTCCCGCCGTCCTGGTTTGGAAGGGAAGTTACGTACAGCGGGGAGTATCAGAACAGTGTGCTGGCGATGAAGGATGCGGAGTAATAAAAAATGAGCAGCAGGCCCCTGCTGCCGGAAGCTTGCCCGAAGGAGCTTCCGAAGGCAGGGCTGCCTGCTGCTCTTTTAATTATATCATCCCGCCTGTTCAGATACGGGCCACACCACTTGCTCTCGCCGCATCGGCCACAGCTTTTGCCACGGCCTCACGGACTCTCGGATCGAAGGCTTTCGGAAGAACGTTGTCTCTGCTCAGCTCTTCGTCCGGTACCAGAGATGCCAGGGCCTTCGCCGCTGCCACTTTCATCTCCATGTTGATATCGGAAGCCCGTACGTCCAGCGCACCGCGGAAGATTCCCGGGAATGCCAGAACGTTGTTCAGCTGGTTGGGATAGTCGCTCCGGCCGGTGCAGACCACAGCGGCGCCGCCCTTCTTCGCCTCATCCGGGAAGATCTCCGGCGTCGGGTTGGCGCAGGCCAGAATGATCGGGTCCTTCGCCATGGTACGGACGTCATCCGCCGTAAGAAGTCCTGGTGCGGAAACACCGATAAAGAGATCCGCGCCCGGAAGAATATCCCGCAAAGTTCCCTTCTGGTTTTCCGGGTTGGTCAGCTCGGCGAGCTCCTGCAGCGCAGGTCCCATTCCTTCTCTGCCGCGGTAAATCACGCCGTCCTTGTCGCTCATGATGACGTTTTTCATGCCCGCGCCGAGAAGAATCTTGCAGATGGCCGTTCCTGCGGCGCCGGCGCCGGACATGACAACTTTCACATCCTCCAGCTTCTTTCCGACGACCTTCAGTGCATTCATGACGCCGGCGAGGGCAATGACTGCCGTACCATGCTGGTCATCATGGAATACCGGGATGTCGCATCTCTTTTTCAGCTTCTCTTCAATCTCAAAGCAGCGCGGTGCCGAAATATCCTCCAGGTTGATGCCGCCGAAGGAACCCGCCAGAAGTGCTACGGTATTGACGATATCATCCACTTCCTTGCTCCGGATGCAGAGGGGAATCGCATCCACATCACCGAAGGCCTTGAACAGCACGCACTTTCCTTCCATAACCGGCATGCCTGCTTCCGGACCGATATCACCGAGACCGAGTACGGCGGTTCCGTCGGTCACGACTGCCACCGTGTTCCAGCGTCTGGTCAGCTCATAGCTCTTGTCGATATCCTTCTGGATCTCCAGGCAGGGCTGGGCAACGCCCGGCGTATAAGCCACAGAGAGAGCTTCCGAGCTGTCAACGGCCGCTCTGGCAGTAACCTCAATCTTTCCTTTCCACTCGTAATGCTTCTTCAGAGCGATCTCTTTCACATCCATGGGTTTGATCTCCTTTGGGTATTATTAATTGATAGTAAAACAGGGGGCAGGTTATCTGCCCCCCTGTAAATGCGACATTCAAGACACGCTCGCGTGTCTTGCGCGCCGCGTGCTGGTCTGCTCGCCCCAAAGGGGCGAGAGCCCCGCGGCTTTGAGCGGTTCAAAGGCTCACTTCGTGAGCCTTCACCGGCGCCGTCAGGCATCATCTGCTGCTCAGCACGCGTGCGCATTCCTGCGGAGCGTATAACTCAGCGGGGGACATCCCCCGCTGTAGTTATACCTCGGCCTTCCAGAGACCGTGCAGGTTGCAGTACTCATAGACTGCCACTGCCTTCTCGCCCTCGGCGAGAACAAATTCCGCTGCCGGCTTCTCTTCCGGCTTCAGGAACTTGGTCATATAGCCCTTATCTGTCTCCACAACGATGAACTGAATGTAATGCTTCTCCATCATCGGATGCTCAACCTCACCGACCTGGACGCATACCTTCTGGCCGTCAATCTTCACTGCGGGAACATGCTTCTCCCGTGCGCCGTCGGTGGTTCCGGCAACCAGCTCTTCCACCTTCTCGCCGCAGCAGGTCAGTCCTGCACAGACATGGTTAAAATCTGTGAGGATGCTTCCGCACTTTCTGCAGATATAAAACTTCATAAAAACGCCCTCCTTGTTTTTCATAGTTTATTGGATTGATTAATAATTTGCCAGTTCTTCTTCGCTCTTTACAATCAGCACCTTGGTCTTGTCGGTCACATTCTTGAGCAGCACTTCCATCTGCTCCTCGGAGATGGAGATGCATCCGGAGGTTCCCGTATTGTTGAATGCCTTCGGGCAGTGCAGGAAAATCGCGGAACCCTTGCCCGGCACAGCCTCCTTATTGTAATCGATGGCGAGAATAAAATCATAGCAGATTCCCGCATTCATCAGGTCTTCCGCAGACTTCCAGTCCTTGGTGACCGAGGAGGTATTCACCAACTTGTTGTAGTTGGTGCTCTCCGGATCATCGACCCAGTAATCGCCGCTCACAAACTGATGGTAGGGAAGCTTGCTGCCCGGATTCATCTTCAGGCCATAGGCGCCGCTGAAGTGATAGAGACCGGAGGGAGTCTTCATATCTCCTTCCTGCTTCTCTTCCGGAGATACCACGCCGTTCATTCCCGTAACGCAGACCTCATTCATCACAGATACCAGTCTGCCGGAAGGGTCTCTCCGGTACCAGGAGAGATTTCCTCTCGCCGGATCCTCCGGATTGGAGATAATGACGATCATCTGCGGGGCATCCTTTGCCGCCTCCAGTTTATTGATATCACCGCTGTAAGGCTTCGTCGCCGGAACCTCCACGGTCTTCTGCACCTCACCGGAGGGACCTGCCAGGACCTGTACCGGTGCCGCAGATGCACAGAGCACTGCTGCCGTAAATGCTGCCGCTATCTTAACCATCACTCTTTTCATGCTGTTCACAACCTTTCCGGAAAATCCGCAGTTCCGCGTCTGTGCGGCCTGCAGTCTGATTTCATTTTATATCCTAACCCCGTAAGATGCAACCGATTTCTGAGCTATACGATGCGGGCAGAATGCGCCGTCACTGCCCCTTTCTTGTCTCCATATACCGGTCGATCACGGCTCTTGCCACCGGAGCTGCCGCCCCTCCGCCGGATCCGCCCTCCTCCAGAATGACGCATACGGCAATCTCCGGATTCTCCACCGGAGCAAAGCCCACATACCAGGCATGGGATTCCGTCGTCCGCCCGGTCTCCGCCGTTCCCGTCTTGCCCGCGGAAGTATAGGGCGCATCGCGGAATGCGGAACCGGTTCCGCTGTTTACGACCTCCGCCATCATCGCCGAAAGGACCTTCGCCTCTTCCGCCGTCATGATGCTCCCCTGGGCCTGGGGCGCAAACTTCCGGATGGTCTCTCCGCCTGCATTTTCCACATGATCCGCCAGATAGGGCTTCATCATCGTCCCGCCGTTGGCGATGGCCGAGACAATCATCAGATTCAGCATGGCGGTCATCTGCGTTCTTCCCTGCCCGATGGCTGTCTGGGCCATTTCCCAGTCCGCCGCGCCCTGTTCCAGCCGGAAATGGGATGCCGCAGAGGGAAATGCGACCGGAAGCTCCCGGTTGAAGCCGCAGCTCTCCGCAAGACTCCGGAACTTCACCGGGTCCAGGCGCTCTCCGATTTCAGCGAAGGCGCCGTTGCAGGAATTGGCAAAGGCCTGCACGATATTCTGATCCCCGTGGGCCTCCCCGTGGTAGCAGTTTATGGTATAGCTGCCGGAATGGTAAGTCCCGTCGCAGTGATACGTATAGTTCATCCAGTCCTGCGGATATTCCCGGATAAACTCCAGCATCGTCAGAATCTTGAAGGTAGACCCCGGCGGATACAGGCCCTGGGAGGCGCGGTTCACGAAATAGGCCTTCGACTCGCTGTCCGCATTCAGCTCTTCCCAGCGCTCGTCCACGGAGTTGGCGTTGAAATTCGGCTGGGACACCATGGTGAGAATCGCGCCGGTGTCCGGCTTCATGGCAATCACGGCGCCTCTGCGCTTTCCGATGGCCTCATCCGCCGCCTTCTGCATGCCGGCATCCAGGGTGGACACCAGATTGTCGCCGATATTCTTCTCCCCCTGAAACTCGTTGATCACCCGCTCCGCCAGGTTCACGTGGGAGCTGAGCAGATAAAAGTTCCCCAGGGATTCCAGTCCGGTCTTGCCGTTGTTCCCCGAGTATCCCACGGAATGGACAAACAGATATTCAAAGGGATAATATCTTGTCTCTGTACCGTCCGCCGAAACCAGGGTCTCGGCCAGAACCTGCCGGTCGGCGCTCAGGATCTTTCCCCGGACCACGCGGTCGGAAAACCGGTCCAGTCTTGCGTTGTAGGAACTTCCGATCACATTCTGGCTCCGGACCTGGAGAAACCAGCCAAAATACCCGATCATGACGATAAAGAGCAGGGTAAATGCGTATGTCACATACAGAATGCAGGATCTGGTCTTTTCCCTGCGCTCCTCTAATTCGGCCTGATAGGCCTCTTCCTCCTCATCCTCCAGGGAATCGGTATCAGAGTTCTTCCACCAGAACATCTTCCATCTCCTCCTCATCTGCCGCTTTCAGAATATACAGTCCCTGAATCACGCCGAACATCAGGAAACTGGACAGCACGGAGCTTCCGCCGTAGCTGACAAAGGGAAGCGTCACTCCCGTGGAGGGAATAAACTTGATGACGCCGCCGATGGTCAGCAACACCTGCACAATGTATATAATTCCGAGGCCGAAGGCGATCTGCCGGTAAAAGGCGGAATCCATCTTCAGCGCCAGCTGCATGAACTGCAGGAAACAGCCCAGGCAGATGAGAATGATGCACAGGGCGTAAAGTCCTCCCAGCTCCTCGGAGATGGCGGCAAAGATAAAATCCTTCTCCACCACCGGAATCTTCCGGGGCATTCCCTGATAGAGGCCCATGCCGAACCAGCCGCCGGTGCCGATGGCAAACAGGGCCTGCGCCACCTGGTAGCCGTTGCCTGCAATATCCCGGAAGGGATCCTGCCACGCCTCCACGCGGATGCGCACGTGGGAAAACAGATGGTACGCCAGAACAGCCGCACCGCTTCCCGCGCCGAACCCCGCAATGAGCCAGAGGGCACAGCCCGTCGCCAGATACAGCATCAGCACATAGGTCACAAAAAAGATCAGCGCGCTTCCCAGGTCTCTCGACAGCACCAGCACCAGCACATGGGCCGCCGCCATGACGCTCGTCCGGAGAATGGCCGGAAAATCCGTCGCCCGGTAAAACATGGTCGCCACAAAAAAGACAAAACTCAGCTTCACAAACTCCGAGGGCTGAAAGGAAAAGCCGCCGATGCTGATGGACAGCTGGGCGCCGAAGCTCCTGCTGCCCGCCACGCAAACCACCAGGAGAAGAAACAGTCCCCCGATCCCGTAGACCCACGGAATCTTCGCCAGCTGCCAGACGTGATCAATGATCACCGGTATTATAAGGCTCACCGCCGCTCCCAGGACCACCAGGATAAACTGGCGCAGGGCCCGTTCGGAGGAAATGCGGTTCAGCATGATGAATCCCGTGGCCAAAAGCATGCAGCAGTTATTCAGAAGAAGTCTGGAAATCCGCCGGTACAGCCCCCGGGAAAGGAACAGGTAAGCCAGAAGAAACAGCGCCTGCGCTCCGCACAGCAGCATCTTCTCCATATCCTCGGTCCGAAGCCAGGTTACCGTGTCCGCCAGGATAAGAATCAGAAACATGAGAATCACCTGATTCCGGCAGAGGCTGTCCCTGTCCTCCGGGTCCTCATAGGAGAAATACCGGAAATTGTAATACGTATATATGGCAATCAGCAGGATCATCAGATACCTTGCCAGCTGTGTCACAACATTTGCCATGCAGTATACTCCTTTTTTCGTCCTTCGGCCTAGTCCACGCCGCGCCGGAAATGACCTCTGGTAAATGCTCCCGCAGCGCTTCGCTTCTCGCCATACAGAAAGACAGCGGCAAAGTCCTTTGCGATCGCGGACGCTTTTTCCCCATTCTCCGTTGTGAAGGTAAGGCCCAGCCAGTCCGGCGCGAGGCTGTCGATGCGCTCCTTCTCTCCCAGAAGAGACAGCGCTTCCGCGTTATAAATCGTGTTATAGCAGAACCGGCAGTGGTTGAGCACAGGAAAGCTTCTTCCGCTACGGTCCGCAATAGTGAGAATTCCCGGGGTCCTGTCACATCCGCTGTGATTCTTATGGAAGCACTGGGCCGTCACCATCATGGGATATGCGCCGTAGACCTCCAGCTCCCGATCCTGTCCGGGGAACACCGCCATCTCCCGGCTGTTCAGCTCTGCGGGCATGGTAAAGCTTACGGAGGCCCCTTCGCAGAAATCGCGGATCTGGGCTTCCGCCTCCCGGTTCATCGCATACATCGTATAATCCATGTGCAGGGGAAGGTCCGGCAGCATCCGCCGCATCACCGGAATCTCCTCCCAGGCTCGGAGCACAAGGCCGTCAAAACCAGCCTCCGTCAGTTCCTTTCTGTGGGCGGCGAAATAGGAAGCGGCCTCATTTCTCCAGATCTGCGGAAGGCGAAGGAAACACTGTTTTCCCGCCGCATGGCAGGAAGCGGCTGCACGTTTCCAGTCCTCTGCGCCGAATCCGGTGCTGTCGGGACAGATGCGGGAAATCTCCGGCACCCTCAGCAGGCTTTTCAGCTGGGCAGGGGTCTGCACTGCAGCGCGCAGCCGGTATCTGCCTCTCTCCCTTTTCCCGGAACCGGACGCTGTTCTTACTCCATCCTCCGAAGCGCAGGACAGGACAGGGTCTCTCTTCCACTCCCGCAGGATCGCCTCCTCCATTTCCGACAGGGCATTCCTGCGCAGCTCATTGAGGGCTTTTACCGGCACGAAGCTTGCGTCATCGCAGGACACCTCCAGCTCATCCATCACAAAGGGAGTTCCCCCCGTTTTCCGGATCTGCTTTGCGAGGGTCTCCTTTCCGGTCGGCTGCTTCTCCGCCTTCTGCGCCATATCCCCCGCGGTTTCTGTCCGGATGTCCTTTCTGCCCATAGGTCCCGGGATCCCGGGTGCTTCCAGTTCCAGAACCAGGGGCTTCCCCGCCGATACGGTGAGCTTTCCCCGCACCCTCTCCCGGACTTCCGCATTCACATACTGCTCATCCAGCTGATGGGCATACTCCTCATTCTCCTTCCGGAATGCCGGCTTTGCGCCGAATACAATCATCTCCGGCCCGTTATGTCTCTTGTAATAGCCGTCTGTCTGGCCGCCGCGGTCAAACAGATCCAGCAGGTGTTCTCTGTCCCGCCGGTCCACCCGGTAGCCTTCCCGGCCGTGTTCCAGCCAGTAATCCGCATATTTGCGGTAAATGCTTACGGTTCCGGCCGTATAGCGCGGACTCTTCATTCTTCCCTCGATCTTCAGGGAATATACCCCCGCCTCCAGAATATCCGGCAGGATATCCAGGGTGTTCAGGTCCTTCAGGCTCAGCGGATAGGTACGATGGCCCCCCTCCACGGAGAAGGGAAGTCTGCAGGTCTGGGCACACCGCCCCCGGTTGCCGCTCCGTCCGCCGATGAAGCTGGAGAACAGACACTGCCCGGAATAGCAAAAACAGAGTGCACCGTGTACGAAGCACTCTATCTCCAGTCCCGTATTCTCATATAATTTCCGTATCTCGGAAAGCGACAGCTCCCTGGCGGGCACAATCCGGCTGACGCCCTCCTGTGCCAGCATTCTCCCGAATTCCGGTCCCGTGACCGTCATCTGCGTGCTGGCGTGAACCGGAAGATCCGGAAAGGTGCGGCGCACCATCCGGAGCACTCCCATATCCTGCACAATCACCGCGTCCAGTCCGGCTTCGTAATATGGCTCCAGATAGGCCGGAAGCTCTGCCAGTTCATCCTCCCGCAGCAGCGTGTTCACGGTCAGATACAGCTTTCTTCCGTGGAGATGGACGTAGCGGAGCGCCTCCAGCATGCCTTCTTCATCCGGATTGTCGGCAAAGGCGCGGGCACCGAACTTCTGCCCGCCCATATATACCGCATC
>DMCD01000292.1:29297-42395 GCA_003445895.1 Lachnoclostridium sp.
TTCTTCATCTGTGCATTCACAAGCTCTGACTTCAGGCGGTAAACCTCCTTCTCCAGGAGATCCCTCTCCGCCGCCAGAGACCGGGAATGCTCCCTCTCTTTAAAATAGTCATCTGCCAGATTCAGGCACAGGGTCAGGTTCTTATAGTCGTCCGGAAGACGGCTGTATCCCTCCTGGGTCCGCACCATGGCAATCTTGTCATTGAGATAAGAGGCGACCCGCTGGAGGTAGCTTTCTTCCTCCAGACCGCCCAGTGTATATATCTTTCCGCCAATCAGTACATCCGTGTAATTCTTATTGCTCACTTTATCGTCCTTCATCTTTTTTCCTCGCGCAGATTACCGCTCTTTCATCTCATAGCCCAGGTGGTCATAGGCTGCTCTCGTAGCTACCCGTCCCCTCGGCGTCCGGTTGATAAAGCCATTCATCAGCAGGTAAGGTTCATAGACATCTTCGATGGTTCCGGAATCTTCTCCCAGCGCCGCCGCGATGGTCTCCAGGCCCACAGGCCCTCCGTCAAACTTGTCGATGATCATATCCAGAAACGCCCTGTCATTCTTATCCAGTCCGATTTTATCCACATGCAGGATATCCAGTGCAAACTCCGCGACTTCTTTTGTAATCTCCCCGTGGTACTTTACTTCCGCGAAATCTCTGACCCGCTTCAGCAGCCGGTTCGCCAGACGGGGCGTTCCGCGGGATCTTCTGGCAATCTCATACGCTCCCTCGCGGTCAATCTTAACGCCCATGACGGCGGCGGAACGGGTCACGATTTTCTGCAGGTCCCCGGGGGTATAGAAATCCATCTTCTCCACAATCCCGAAGCGGTCCCTTAGCGGCGCGGACAGCAGTCCGTACCGGGTCGTGGCTCCCACCAGCGTAAACCGGGGCAGATCCAGCCGTATGGAGCGGGCGGTCGCATCCTTCCCCAGCATGATATCGATGGCAAAATCCTCCATCGCGGGATAGAGCACCTCTTCCACCTGACGGCTCAGCCGGTGAATCTCATCGATAAAGAGGACATCTCCCTCCTGCAGCCCGTTGAGGATGGCCGCGATCTCTCCCGGCTTCTCGATGGCCGGTCCGGAGGTCGTCTTCATGTGAACGCCCAGCTCATTGGCCACAATTCCGGCCAGGGTGGTCTTTCCGAGTCCCGGAGGGCCGTACAGAAGCATATGGTCCAGGGATTCGTTCGGTGACGATTCTCTGCGGAACTTCACCGCATCAATATATATCTTCAGATTATCCACCAGGCGCTTCTGCCCGGTGTAATCCGCAAGCCGTGTCGGCCTCAGAGACCCTTCAATGCGGGCATCTTCCTCCGTGGCTTCCGTTGTGATAATACGTTTTCCCATTCTGTTTGGTCCTGCTTTTCTTATAAGAATGAAAGATGTCTGAGGGATGCCTTCAGCACATCCTCAGAATCCATATCCCCGGTGATTCCGACGGCGCCGACCGCCCGGGATGCTTCTGCAGCGGAATACCCGAGGGCCACGAGGGCCGCCACGGCTTCCTTTGCCGCATCTTCCGTGAAGGCCTGCGAGGGCATATCTTCTTCGAATGCCCCAACCGGCATAAGCAGATCCTCGGGACGAATCTTATCCTTCAGGTCCAGAACCGCTTTCTGTGCCGTCTTTATCCCGATCCCGGGTGCCTTCGCGATACGCTTCGCATCCCCTGTATGAATCGCAAGACGCAGATCCTGAAGGCCCAGCGCGGACAGAATGGACAGCGCTCCCTTCGGACCGATGGAATTCACGCCGATCAGCATCCGGAACATCTCCAGCTCGTCCCCGGACCCGAAGCCGAAGAGGCTTACATCGTCTTCCTTCACCTGCATATAGGTAAATATCTTAACCTCTTCTCCGGTCTTCGGCAGCTGTTCCAGAAGCGTCGCGGGAACCCGGACAAAATACCCGATTCCTCCCGCCTCAAGGATGATTCCTTCCGGATTCTTCTCCGCCAGTATTCCGCGAATATATGAAATCACAGAATTCACTCCGTTTCTTTAAGCATAATTATACTTGTACATCATAGCATAGAGACCTTTTCAATGCAAGAAAACTCTGTTATACTTCATCTGCCAAAGGCTCAGGCCTAACCGCAGAACCTGCGGGGAAAGGAGTTTTATGCTGACCATAGAAAAGACATATCCGATGTCCTGTCCCGACCTGAAATACCTCGAAACCTCTCCGGACCGTCTGACGTTTTTCGACATTGAGACCACCGGTTTCACCGGCGACTATTCCGCGGTATACCTGATCGGCTGTATCTTTCCGTCAGAGGATTCCTGGCGTATGGTTCAGTTCTTTGCAGACTCCCCCCAGGCCCAGAAGGACATGCTGTCGGCGTTCTCGGAACTGATATCCCGCCGCCCCGTCCTTGTGCATTTCAACGGAGACCGTTTTGACATCCCCTTTCTGCAGAAACGCTGCATTGCCCTGGGAAAGCCGGACATTTTTGAAGATACGGAAAGCATCGACATCCTGAAGAGGGTCCGCCCCCTGAAGAAGCTTCTGGAACTCCCGGATCTGAAGCAGAAAACGGTCGAACGCTTTCTCGGGATCAACCGCGAAGACCGATACAGCGGCGGGGAGCTGATTCCCGTCTATCAGTCCTGGCTGAAGGAGCATAAAGATCGACTTCTTGAGCTTCTTCTCCTCCACAATGAGGAGGATCTGCTGGGGATGCCAAAGCTTCTTTCCATCCTTCGCTTTCCCGCATTTCTGGAGGGCGGATTCCGCTTCCTCTCCGAGACCCGGAAGGACGATACGCTGTATCTTTCCTGGCGCTCTGAAACAGAGCTTCCCGTACCCGTCTCAGTAAGCACGCCCGTGGGAAATGCCCAGGCCTCCGGCACGGATCTTCAGCTCACCGTTCCCCTGTACCGCGGGGAGCTGCGGCACTTCTACAAAGATTTTGCAAACTATTATTACCTTCCGGAGGAGGACTGTGCCATCCACAAAAGCGTCGGGGAGTTTATCGACCGCTCCGCCCGGAAGAAGGCAACCGCCAAAACCTGCTATACCCGGGCCTCCGGCCTGTTTGTTCCGGAACCGGCTGAAATCTTTCCCGGAACCCTGCGCAGAGAATACGGGGATAAAGCCTGCTTTGCCCTCTACCGGGAAGGCATGTTCTGCGATGATGCGGCACAGCGCTATCTGGCGGAGGCCCTTCGCCGGTGCCGGTAATGTCCGGTTATTTTCTCCATAATTATTAACTATATCGTCAGAATTCCATGCCCAAAGTACCCAAACTGGTTATCAATTTACATTTTTATGCATTTGGACTTGTTGACAGTACAATTGTTATGTGATATTCTTGCAACATACTGCGAAAGCGCAGAGAAATTCTTTTTATTTATTTTTGGAGGTATCACAATGCACAAGGGTACTGTTAAGTGGTTCAACAACCAGAAGGGTTACGGCTTCATCTCTGATGAAGAGGGCAATGACGTATTCGTACACTACACCGGACTTAACATGGAAGGCTTCAAGTCTCTCGACGAGGGCGCCAAGGTTGAGTACGAAGTGGTGAACGGTGCCAAGGGTCCGCAGGCTACCAACGTAACCGTAGTCAACGAATAATCAACTATATCAACTGTACCCGTTTTGAAGCTATATGTTTTTCATATACGTTCTGAACACACAGTACTTTATTTAGATTGGTTACAGAAACGCCATCCCATATCGGGATGGCGTTTTTGCTTTTACTCTATTCCTATCTCCTTCAGCCTGGAGACACTCTTCTCCACATACATCCGGTGAAGATCTTCCGGTGTGAATGTATACTTCCGGTCACAGAACTGACATCCCACCTCGATGTCCTTTCCTTCCTTCATCATCTCTTTCAGGTCCTTCGCCGCAATGCTGATCAGCGCCCGTTCCACCCGGTCTCTGGTGCAGTTGCAGCGATAGCCCACCGGAACACGCTCCAGAATCTCCGGCGAAAAGCCATCCAGCACATCCATTATGATGTCTTCCGGTTTCATTCCCCTCTCCATCATCTCGGTGATCGACGGGATACCGGCCAGCTTCTGCTCCAGACGGCTTATGGTTTCCTCCGACGCATCCGGCATCAGCTGCAGGATAAAACCGCCTGCCTGACGGACGGTGCAGTCCGTATCCACCAGGACTCCCAGGGCTACAGAGGAGGGAACCTGCTCGGAAACCGCAAAGTAATAGGTGAGGTCCTCGGCAATCTCCCCGGAAACCAGGTCTACCTGACCCACATAAGGGTCTTTTAAGCCCACGTCCCGGATCACGCTCAGCGTCCCCTTACCGACAGCGCCGCCCACATCCAGCTTTCCCTTCCATTTGCAGGGAATATCCACCGCCGGATTTCCGGCATATCCGCGGACGAATCCGTCGCTTTCCGCCGTCACAAGAAGGCTTTTCACCGGACCGTCTCCCTGGATGCGCAGGGTAATCAGGTCCTTCTCCCCCTTCATCATGGTTCCCATCATGGCGCCGGCCGTGAGCAGCCGTCCCAGTGCCGCCGTCACCACCGGCGTGGTGCCGTGTACCTGCCTCGAATATTCCACAAGATCTCTGGTGGCAGCCGCAAAGGCACGGATGGTTCCGTTTTCGGCGGTCGCTCTGACCATATAATCTCTGTTCTCTCCCATTGCTTATCTTCCTCCGTTGTCCCTTATCTTGCCCTGTTCCCTGAGAATCACGTAGATGCGCTCACAGTCCGGCTGCGGCGCCTCTCTGGTGCAGGCGCCGTAAACTGTCACAAACTCCATTCCCGCCTGTTCTGCGGCAGAGCGGATCTCCTCCACGCTCCAGGCCCGCTGCAGATGGGTCTCGGTATATTTGCGGAACAGGTCCTCCTCTTCCCTGATAAATACGGCAAGGTCATACTCATTCAGATGCTCCTCCGGGCGGTATTCATTCTCCCAGATAAAGCTGCAGTCCTCCCGGTCCTCCGCGATGGTGCGGCTCCCCATGGAAGCGTATTTGTACTCGGTATTCAGGTCAAAGATGAATACGCCGCCCGGATCCAGGTAATTGTTGGCGAGGCGGAATACCTGCGCCAGGTCTTCCTCCGTCAGAATGTAGTTCACACAGTCGCAGAGGCTTACGATCGCCCGCACGGTTCCGTACAGCTCAAAGGACCGCATATCCTGCAGCAGATACAGAATATCCCTGCCGGACTCGACCCGTTTATCCATGGCCTGTGCCAGCATCTCTTCGGAATTGTCCACGCCAATCATGTCATAGCCTTCGGCAGCCAGGCGTTCCGTCAGACTTCCCGTTCCGCATCCCAGATCGAGAAGAAGGCCGTCCTCTATCCCCTCCTCCCGGAGCAGGGACACCAGATAGGCACACCAGGTATCGTAAGGCACATTGTCCATAAACCGGTCGTAAACCTCCGCAAAACCGGTATAGGCATTCTCCCCGGGCATATTCATCGTCATATTCACCTCATATCGCGTAAAAAAAGGCCGCGCACCGGGAGACCCCGGTGCAGCAGCCTTCGGCCGTTTATGCGTTCTTTCCGCAGCACTTCTTGTACTTCTTGCCGCTTCCGCAGGGGCAGGGATCGTTCGGATAGATCTTCTTCTCGTTGCGGACGGTTCCGGAAGCTTTCTGGGCCCGGTACAGTTCATTTCTCTTCTCCGGTGTCAGAATGCTGTCCCACTCCGGCAGTTCATAGAGCCACTTTGCCTTGGCTTCCACCATGTTGTAGTAGAGCTTCTCCGGGTCGATAAGAATGCGGACCGGGGTATCCTCTTCCATAGTCTCGGTCGGATTCTTGTAATCCAGAAGGCTCTCGCTGATGCCGTCCAGGAATCCGGTCATGGTCATGATGTCCGTATCAAACTTCTCTGCCAGCTCCTTTACGGTACCGGCAATCTCCTTTGTCGGTTCTGCAAGAATCTGCTTATAGATTCCCTTCTCTACTTCAAAGTAGCTGTTCCAGAGTGCGTCCTGCATCTTCTTGTCCAGGCCGTCTCCGTATGCCATATTTCTCCAGTTTTCAAGCAGTGCCATAGTATCTTCCTTCCCTTACATGGTATTTTCTTCTCTGTAGTAAAATGCGCAGACAGAGCTGTGCAAGCACAGCTCTGTCCGGGCAGACAAGACTGTCTGCTACAGTATATACCAATTGTCGGTAAATTGTAAAGCTTTCTTTGCCGTCCTTACCGGAACTCACTTCTCGCCGGGCATCAGCCATGCGTGATGATCGGTATGAAGCAGGTGCTCCGACTTCTCCGACAGCGGCTTGCCCAGGTAGTCCTGGTAAACCTGTGTGATGGACGGATTCTCGTGGGAGAACCGAAGGGTCATGTTCGCATCCTGGGAATACAGAACCGGAGCTCTCTCTCCTGCCATCTCGATTCCGTCGTGGATCGGCTGACCGCCGCCGCCGACGCAGCCGCCCGGGCATGCCATGACTTCCACGAAGTCATAGTGCACGCGGCCCTGCTTCAGATAGGTCAGGAGCTTGTTGGCGTTGCCGAGGCCGTTGGTGACAGCCACGCGGAGGGTCTTTCCTGCCAGGTCAAACTCTGCTTCCTTCCAGCCGTCCATACCGCGGACTGCCTTGAAGGCATCTGCATCCGGGTTCTTGCCGGTAACAAGGAAATATGCGCTTCTGAGCGCTGCTTCCATAACGCCGCCGGTGGCGCCGAAGATATTGCCTGCACCGGAACCGATGCCGAAGGGCATATCCAGCTCTTCTTCCGGAAGCTCTGTCACGCTGATCTGCTCCGCACGGATGAGTCTGCTGACTTCACGGGTGGTCAGGGAGCAGTCCACTTCCGGATTGCCCTGATCGTCCACCATGGACGGGTATGCGCACTCTGCCTTCTTGGCCAGGCACGGCATGATGGATACACAGAAGATCTTCGACGGATCCACCTTCAGAAGCTCTGCATAGTAGCTCTTGGTGATGGCACCGAACATCTGCTGCGGAGACTTTGCGCTGGAAAGGTTATCCACAAATTCCGGGAAATGTGCCTTCACAAAACGCACCCAGCCCGGGCAGCAGGAAGTAAACATCGGGAACTTGTTCTTTTCCGGATGGGAAATCTTCTCGATAAACTCGGAGCCCTCTTCCATAATGGTCAGGTCCGCGCTGAAGTTGGTATCAAATACGTAATCCACTCCTGCTCTGCGCAGCGCGGCAGCCAGTCTCTTCATGGATGCGAATTCCGGGTCCAGGCCGAAGGGCTCTCCCCATGCGGTACGGATGGACGGGGCAATCTGTACAACCGTGATCTTCTCCGGATCCTCGATGGCCTCGATCACCCGATCCACATCATCGCGCTCACGAAGGGCGCCGACCGGACAGTGGGTAATACACTGGCCGCAGAGTGCGCACTGGGAATCCTCCAGACGGTACACACCGGTGACATCAACAGTGACGCGGGAACCGGTATTGACCACATCCCACACGTTTGTGGTCTGGATCTTGTCGCAGACCTGGATACAGCGCATGCACTTGATGCACTTGTCATAATCACGGATCAGCGGGAATTCCACGCTTCCCTTCTTCTCCTCCAGCTTCTTCTCGTAGGGAAGGCTGTGGATATTCAGGTCATTGGCCACCTTCTGCAGTGTGCAGTTGCCGCTGCGGACACAGACAGCGCAGTTGGTATTGTGCTGGGAAAGGATGAGCTTGACATTGGTCTTTCTCGCATCCCTTGCCTTCTTGGAATTGGTATGAATAACCATGCCGTCCGCCACCGTATTATTGCAGGCGGTGAACAGTCTCTCATACCCCTCAACTTCCACAACGCAGACGCGGCATGCGCCGATCTCGTTGAGTTCTTTCATATAACAGAGCGTCGGAATATGGACTCCTGCCTGTGAGGCAGCGTCCAGTATTGTCGTTTTCTCGGGAACCTCAATGGTTCTTCCGTCAATCGTAACTTTTACCATTTCGCTTCTCTGCCTCCTTTGAAGATTCCGTATCCGAAGTGATCACAATGCAGGCATCTGCCGGATTCCTGGCAGGCTTCCTGATCGGACATGCTGCATTCCATCAGCTTAAAGTCATGCCGTCTCTCTTCCGGTGAACGTTCCGTCATATTGACTCTGCCGCAGGGCTTGTGATCGTCAAACCGGATCGGCGGAAGGTCAATATCCATCTTGATCTCATGGAAGAACCCGAGATACTCATCGATGTTTGCAGCTGCAACCTTTCCTGCCGCGATGGCACGGATAACGGTTGCCGGGCCGGTCACACAGTCGCCGCCGGCGAAGATGCCCTCCGCATCACGGATACCGCTGGTATCAAAGGCGTCGATATGGCCTCTCTCGACCGGAATACCGTACTCGCCGAACTTCCGGGAATCGATGCCCTGGCCGATGGCAACCAGAAGTCTGTCGCATGCGATCCGAACCTCCGGCTTATCTGCCGGCACGGGCTTCGGTCTGCCGTCGCGGATGGGTCCCACGATCTGGGGCTGTACCCAGATGGCTGCCACGCTGCCGTCCTCTTTCTTCTCCACACGGACAGGAGCGTGAAGCTCCACAACCTCGCATCCGTCGGCGATTGCGCCCTCAACCTCTTCGGGAAGTGCCGTCATATCAGCGATTCTTCTGCGATAAAGGATCTTGACGGACTTGGCATTGCAGCGGATAGCGGAGCGGGCCACATCCATGGCCACATTGCCGCCGCCGACAACCGCAATATCCATTCCGGTGAAGTCCGGATAGTTGTCATCACCGATGGCACGGAGCATCTCTACTGCGGAGATAACGCCCTCTGCATCTTCTCCGTCGATGCCGATCTTCTTGTCGGTGTGTGCGCCGATGGCAACATACATGGCATCATACTGCTCTCTCAGCTCTGCGATGGAAATATCCTTTCCGATGCTCACATCTGTCCGGATGGAGAAGCCGCTCTTCATGAGACATTCGATCTCCTTGTCCAGCTCTTCTCTCGGCAGACGATAGGCCGGAATACCATAGCGGAGCATACCGCCGGCTTTCTTTCTCTGCTCATAAACTACAACTTCATGACCCATCAGGGACAGATAATAGGCTGCACTGAGTCCGGAAGGACCGCCGCCGATGACCGCCACCTTCTTGCCGGTTGCCGGCTGCTTCTCGCCGATGCGGAACTCGGTCTCATGCTCCACGGCATACTTCTTCAGACCGCGGATATTGATGGGATCGTCCACCATCGTTCTGCGGCATCTGACCTCACAGGGGTGTTCACAGATCATGCCGCAGACAGCCGGGAAGGGATTATCCTTCCGGATGAGCGCAACGGCATCATCATAACGTCCATCGTGAACAAGGGCGATATATCCCGGAATATCCACGTGGGCGGGACACTGGGCAACACAGGGTACGGGCTGATCCTGATGACCGGAACAGCGGCCGTGCAGTACATGCTCCTCATAGTCATCACGGAATCCGCGGATTCCCTTCAGCACCATGCGTGCCGCTTCGGAACCGATGGCGCAGTCAGCGGAATAATAAATGCTCTCCGCAGTCTGCTCGATGACTTTCAGTGTCTCCATCGTAGCTTTGCCATCCAGTACTGATTCAATCAGGCTTTCCAGCTGTCCGAGACCGATACGGCAGGGAACACATTTCCCGCAGGACTGTGCGTGACAAAGATGTAAAAATGACGCTGCAAGATCTACCGGACACAGTCCCGGCTGGCTGGCCGTGATTCTGCGTTCCAGATCCTTATAGAGATCCTCCACCGTCTTCTGCGCATTGTTTTGCGTTACAATGCTCAATCTGCTCATGGTGTCTCCTCCTTATATTCTGACGGAGCCGTCAGGTTACCGTAGGTTAGTTATAACTTACTGTTATTACACCTATTCTTTTCATAATTAAAACATAACACGCCGCTTTTGTAAACTGAGGTTTGTGAGAAAAAACAGTATGTTGATTGAAAAATCGTATGGCATCAATCATTTCCAATACGCATAGATTTTCTGTTTATCCCTGCAGGATGCCCTTTGCCGGAAACTGTCCGTCCCTGCGGATACGGCTGCCGTATTCCGGCCGTATCGCGCAGAAAACCGGCACAAAAAGCAGTATTCCTCAGCTCTGCTTTCTGTACCGGTTCCGGTTATTTCTGTTCTTTTATACTGTGTACCTGTCCCGTATGGGGATCGATTTTTGCAACGTCCACATAGCTCTCCTCCTCCAGCGGGAGCTTTTTCTTCCGAAGTCTGCGGTTGATAAAGCGGAGCAGAAGGTCCGAAAGCACGGCGAAGACGGGAACGCCGAGAAGCATTCCGGCAAAGCCGAACAGGCCGCCGAAGAAAATAATGGAAAACATAACCCAGAAGCTGGAAACGCCGGTGGAATTGCCCAGGATTCTCGGTCCCAGGATATTGCCGTCAAACTGCTGCAGTACCAGGACAAACAGCAGGAAGTACAGGCACTTCACCGGACTGACCAGGAGTACCAGGATCGCCGAGGGTATCGCTCCGATAAAGGGCCCGAAGAAGGGAATCACGTTCGTCACGCCGATGATCGCGCTCAGCAGCATGGGATACGGCATCCGCATCAGCTGCAGGCAGACGAAGCAGATGAAACCGATAATGATGGAATCCACAATCTTGCCGACGATAAATCCTCCGAAAACCTGGTCGACAAACCGCAGCTCGTCCAGAATCGCATTGGCGGTTTCTGTCCGGAACAGCGCATATACGGCTTTGCGGAACTGCGCAAGCAGTTTTTCCTTGATGTTCAGCAGATACACCATGGCGATAAGTCCGATGAGCCAGTTCTTGAACAGGTTCACAATGCCCATGACCCCGCTGGAAACCTGGATGATGATATCCGTCAGCCGGTTCATGTCCATCCGGCGCATATAATCCTCGCCCCACCGCTGAATCTCCATGTAGATCCGGTTCAGCACATCCATCACGACCTGCTCTGCCTCCGGATTATCCTTCAGCAGATTCTGGACAAACTCATTGATATTCGTCCAGTAGGTCGGCAGGGAATTCCAGATTCCCACGATACTGTCAATCAACTGCGGGAGAATCAGCATCACCACGCCGCTGACCACAAAGACAATCAGAAGGACGGCGCTCACGGTCGCCGTGATCTTCGCGATGCTTTCGGCCAGCCGGGAATTATGATTCCGGAACAGTCTTCCCAGCTGCAGCTTCACACCATCCCGCACCATGTTGTAGATCGGTGCGGCCAGATAGGCAAATACCATACCGTATATAAAGGGGGAAAGGATCCGAACCAGCTGTGCGACCATACCGACAAACTGTTCCCAGTTCTGGATAATGGTCCAGAGAAGAATGCCTGCGGCGATTACACCGAAGGCAGCCAGCCCTGCCCGGATATAGTTTCTGCTTCTCTCACTCATTCCTCTAAACCTGCCTGATAATATGACATACAAAGATAGCAGCGATATCTCGCTGCCATACATCTTCTGATAGCCCAAGATGCCGGCTCTTACCATATTGACTCCCAGCATTTCGCCAGGTGGGCAACCACACTCTGCTTTCTGTCTTCCACGCGGTGGAGGCATGACATACGCCAGAAGATATCGGAATCCCTATTGTCATATGTAGGATCAAAACCGGTAAGAGTTATCGCACATCCCAGGTTATATCACTATTTTTCTATATTATACTACAAGAATCACAGCATTTCAACACCATCTGCGCTGACGCGCCCATAGATCAGACGCCGTTTTTCAGGTCTTTCCGGGCCGATGTGGCAGGCATGCAGGAACCGTTCTTCTGCCGCTGCAAAGAGTTCAGCGTCCTCCGCCTTCAGTGTGGCGATGGTCTCACCCGCACGGACAAAGTCTCCGTACTTTCGGTGCAGCAGAATCCCCGCACTGTAATCGATGGCATCTTCTTTCGCGGCCCGTCCGGCCCGCAGCATCACGGAACACATTCCGATGCCGTCGGTATCCATCTCGGTGATGTAGCCGTCCTTTTCTGCCTTAACCTCACAGGATGCGGTTTTCTCCTGCACATCGCCGGCAGCGAGGCGACGCAGGAAGGATATATCTCCGCCCTGGGCCGCAACCATATTCTCAAAGACCCGGTACGCGGAGCCGTCCTCCAGCGTCTTCTGTGCCATGCTGTAGCAGGCATCGGATGACCCTTTGTGCGCCGTGTGAAGCATCTCCGCAGCCAGACGCAGGGAAACCTCCCGCAGATCCTCCGGACCGCCGCCGTGAAGAACCTCCAGGGCCTCCTGTACCTCCAGAGCGTTGCCGATGGCGCAGCCCAGCGGCACATCCATATCCGTGATCAGTGCGGTGCAGGTACGTCCCGCCCTGGTTCCGATCGCGACCATCTTTTCCGCCAGCGCCACCGACCCTTCCATGGTTTTCATGAACGCGCCGCTGCCGGTCTTGACATCCAGAACGATGCCGTCAGATCCGCCCGCCAGCTTCTTGCTCATGATCGATGCCGCAATCAGGGGAATGCTGTCGACGGTCGCCGTCACATCCCGGAGGGCGTACATCTTCTTATCCGCCGGCACCATATTGCCGCTCTGGCCGATGACTGCGATGCCCACCCGGTTCACCAGTTCAAAAAACCGGTCATGGGGGATCGCCGTCTGAAATCCGGGAATGGATTCCAGCTTGTCGATGGTGCCGCCGGTAAATCCCAGTCCGCGCCCGGACATCTTGGCCACCCTGACCCCCAAAGAGGCAACCACCGGTCCCACAATCAGGGTTGTCTTGTCGCCGACCCCTCCGGTGCTGTGCTTGTCAACCTTGATCCCGGCAATCGGGGAAAGATCCGCCGTATCGCCGGAATGGGCCATCTCCAGCGTGAGTTCTGTGATCTCCTGATCATTCATTCCCTGAAACCAGATGGCCATCAGCATGGCTGACATCTGGTAATCCGGGATGCTGCCTTCCACATACCCGCTGACCATCCAGTGGATTTCCTCTGCGCTGAGGCTTTCTCCGTGCTTTTTCTTTTCAATCAGATCATACATCCGCATGATGCTCATCCCCCTGTTCCAAACCTGTTCTCAGGCTATTTCACATCAGACCTTCAGATGCTCCGGTCCGAAGCTCTCCGGAAGAAGCTCCGAAAGCCGGTATTCCCGGTAATCCTCCGGGGTCTTCACCAGGAAAATCCGGAAATCCTCCGGATCGCAGAATTCCCGCATCACCTGGCGG